>NZ_JBLODY010000129.1:0-5797 GCF_047785625.1 Solidesulfovibrio sp. C21 | reverse complement strand
GCATGGCGGCGTTTTTCAAATGGCGGGAATCCGAAAACTACCGAATCGGTACTTGGCGCTTCGGGCGCGAATAGGAAACGGGCGGTTAGACTGCGTCAGCCGGCTTGACTTCGGGCCACATAGGAAACGGGCGGTTAGACTGCGTCAGCCGGCTTGACTTCGGGCCACATAGGAAAGACTTTAACGATAACAATCTGTCACCGTTAAAAGTTTTTGGGAGGGGAGAGCGCGAGAGGGGGACCCTTTTTTCAAAAAGGGTCCCCCTCTCGCATCTTCACCACTCTTCCCGCAAACTAGCGCCAGGCTTTCTTCTTGGCGGAGTAGCTGAAAATCTCGCGGATGTTCTCGTCTTTGGAGGTGTACGGCCCGGCCAGGGCGGCCTGCTTGGTCGGCGCATCGCAGGTATAGACGCGCTGCAAATATGTGATGTGCCCCACATAGGGCGTATGTTCGTACTGGACGCGCTTGACCTCGGCTCCCAGGGATTCCCGGACGATGACCCGGTAGCTGGCTTCCCAGTGGTCGCCGACCTGCTTGATCTTTTTGGTGGTGATGGTGCCGACGCCGAGTCTGTCGAGCTCATCCACCCACTTCCTGGCATACGTCAGAAATTCGTCGCGAATGTTCTGGGGCACGTCGGAGTTGTTGGAAATAACGCCGGTCTTGCCGAAGGAGGCCCGCATCTTTTCGGTGACGTCAATGGGTGGCGGCGCAACCACGGGCGCGGGGGCGTATTTGCCCTTCTTGCCTTTTTTGCCTCTGACCGGGGTGCTTTCGTCCACGCCCGGATCGAGGATCATGCCTTTCTTGCCGGCCTTGCGCGCGGCGGCGTCGGCAACGACCGGCGCGGGGGCCGGGGCGGCTTCAACCGCCTTGGCCGACTTCTTGCCGGCGGGTGCGGCCTTGGCCGCGACGGCGGGCGCGGCGGCCGGGGCAGCTGTTTTACCCGGTATCTTCAGTGTTTGTCCGGCCTTGAGCTTCCGCGCATCGGTCAGCTTGTTGGCCTGCATCAACTCCTTGGAGTTGACGGAAAATTTTTTGGCGATAGCCGCCACGGAATCACCCTTCTGGACTTTGTATTCCAGCGGCTTGGGCTCTTCCACATGCAGCGTGGGGGCAGGGCCATCAGCGGGGTAGACGTTGACGCCGGCCCAGGCGGAGGCAGGCAGGACGGCGAGAACGAACGCGAAGGCGATGCAGGTTCTGGCGCTTGGCATCCGAGTGCTCCGTTCAAAATACAAGGCCAGACGCCCCGGAGGGCGTCTGGCCAGGGAGACGGGTTACGTCCCGCTTACATGCTCTTGAACTTGATCACGCACCGGCGGTTCAGGGCGCGGCCCTGAGCGGTCTTGTTGGTGGCGACCGGATCGGTCAGGCCGAGGCTGATGGCCTCGATGCGGCTGGCGTCGATGCCCTTCTTCACGAAGAAGGCCTTGACGGAGTCGGCGCGGCGCTGGCCGAGCTTCATGTTGTACTGCGGGGTGCCGATGCTGTCGGTGTTACCTTCGAGGATGACCTTCATGTTCGGCTTGGACTTGATGATGGCGGTGCCTTCCTCGAGGACGGGCACGAACTCGGGCTTAATGTTGTACTTGTCGAAGTCGAAGTAGATGCTGCGGAAGACGACGATTTCGTCTTCGATCCACTCGTACAGGGAGCACTCGAGGAAGCGCTCGCGGGCGGCTTCGTTACGGAGCAACTCTTCGCCGAGCTCGATGCAGTTGCACTTGCCCATGGCGGCGATGGCCTTGAGCACCTGCTGGCCATGCTTGTTGTCGGACAGGTCGACGATGTAGAAGCACAGGTTGTCGCCGTACTTGGCCTTCAGGGACTGGGCCACGGCAACGGGGTCGACGCCGCAGTTGGAGTCGCCGTCAGAGAAGATGAACACGCCGGTCTTGCCCGACAGGGTGGACAGCGGCAGCTTGTCCAGGTCTTCCAGGCCACGGCCCATGGGGGTCATGCGGCCGTAGACGCTGTAGTCGGTGGAGATCTTCTCGATGGCGGCGCCCAGGGTGGCCTGGCTGTAGGGAGCCATCGCGGCGTACTCTTTGTACGGGGCGAAGGTGTACAGACCGGCCTTGTAGCCGAGCTCGGGGGTCATCTTGTTAAGCTCACGGGCCAGGGACTTGGCCATCATGATCTTGGAAACACCGCCGAACTGCACATAGCGCTGTCCCTTGTAGGAGAAGGCCATGGAGCTCGAATGGTCGATAAAATAAATAAAGTTATCGACCTTGGGAACCTGCTTCTTCGCCATAGCCGGGCCGCTGAATCCCAGCAGCAGGGCGACCACAGCCACCAGCAAAATCTGAAGTTTCTTGTTCATAACTCCCTCCTCGGAGCAAGTGAAATGAGATTCACCTTTGCCAAAAAAACACCCTCTTTCGTCGCAAAAAACAGGGCCCGCCCGCGAGGGCAAGAACCCCCACCTCCCGGATGTCTCCCAAATAGTTGGGAAAAAACGACTACCGGGAAGCTTCCCTCTGATCTCCGGTTAAAGCTATAGTGCTTTTTGCATGCAAGCGCAAGTGGATGCGCTCCTTTCCCCTGCCAAGCCGGCCGGGACCCGTGGCCGGTCACGATGCTGCTATAGCATCTTTCCCTTAAAAGTGTAGAGAAAAATCGTCCGGCTCGAAATTGGCCGGAGCCCAACGCCTAACGCAGGAGAAACGATGTCCCCCACTTTCGGTTTCACCGTCCTTCGCGACGAAACGCTCGACGAATACGCCGCCCGGGCCATCCTGGCCCGTCATGACCGCACCGGGGCGCAAGTCCTGTCGCTCTGCCTCGATGACGCCAACAAGGTTTTCGGCATAAGCTTCCGTACGCCGCCGGGCAACTCCACCGGCGTGCCCCATATCCTGGAGCACTCGGTGCTTTGCGGCTCACGCAAGTATCCCGTCAAGGAACCCTTCGTGGAGTTGCTCAAGGGTTCGTTGCAGACCTTCCTCAACGCCTTCACCTATCCCGACAAGACCTGCTATCCGGTGGCCTCCACCAACCTCAGGGACTTCCATAACCTTATAGACGTCTATCTCGACGCCGTGTTCTACCCGCGTATCCCGCGCCATGTCTTTCTCCAGGAGGGCTGGCACTTCGAGTGGAGCGATCCCGGGGTGCTGACGCGCAGCGGCGTGGTGTTCAACGAGATGAAGGGCGTCTACTCCTCGCCCGATTCCGTGCTCGGCGAATTCTCCCAGCGCCTGCTCTTTCCGGACACCACCTACGGCGTGGATTCCGGCGGCGATCCCAAGGTGATCCCGACGCTCACCTACGAGGAATTCAAGGCCTTCCACGATACCTATTACCATCCCTCCAACGCCCGAGCCTTTTTTTCCGGCGACGACGACCCGGACGAGCGGTTGCGCATCCTGGACGACTACTTCAGCCGTTTCGACGCCCGCCCGGTCGATTCCCACGTCGCGGTCCAGGTCCCCTTCACCGCGCCCCGCGACAAGGAGATGCCCTACGCCGCCGCCCCGGGCCAGGCCGACCGGGGCTTCGTCACCGTCAACTGGCTGTTGCCGGAAACCGTGGACCAGGATCTCGTGCTCACCCTCGAAGTCCTGGAGCATGTGCTGATCGGCCTGCCCTCCTCGCCGCTGCGCAAGGCGCTGCTCGACAGCGGCCTGGGCGAGGATCTGGCCGGCGCCGGCCTGGAAACCGAGTTGCGCCAGATGTATTTTTCCGTGGGGCTTAAGGGCATCAAGATCGGCACGAGCCCCGAGGTGGAAAAGCTCATCCAGGGCACGCTCGCCTGGCTGGCCGATTCCGGCCTGCCGCCCGATGCCGTGGAGGCCGGGGTCAACGCCCTGGAATTCGCCCTGCGGGAAAACAACACCGGCTCGTTTCCGCGCGGGCTCTCGCTCATGCTGCGCGCGCTGACCACCTGGCTCCACGACGGCGACCCGCTCTCGCCGCTACGCTTCTCCGGGCCCCTCGAGCGCCTCAAGACCAGGATCGCCGCCGGCGAAAAGGTCCTCGAAGAGGCCATCCGCGCCTACCTTCTGGACAATCCCCACCGCGTCACCCTGTCGCTTGTGCCCGACACCGAACTCGACGCCAAACGGCTGGCCGAGGAGCGGGCGGACCTGGACGCCATCGCCGCCGGCCTCGACGAACAAGGGAAAAAGGCCATCACCGACGAGCAGGCGGAGTTGCGCCGGCTCCAGGAAACCCCGGATACGCCCGAGGCCCTGGCCACGATACCGAACCTCGCCCTGGGCGACCTGCCGATCGACGAAGCCCCCATCCCCCAGGAAGTCCGGGAACACGGCCCGGTCTCCCTGTTTCTCCATCCCCTGGAGACCGCCGGCATCGCCTACCTCGACCTGGCCTTTCCCCTCGGCGGCGTGCCGGATCACCTCGTCCCCCTGGTGCCGCTTTTCGGCCGGGCGCTTCTGGAGCTCGGCACCGACCGCACCGACGCCGTGAGTCTCACCCGGCGCATCGCGGCCAAGACCGGCGGCATCTCCCGCGAGGCGCTGGTGTCCAGCCGCGTGGGGACCGGGCCCGACGACGCCCTGGCCCGGCTGGTGTTGCGGGGCAAGGCCACTCTGGAAAAGACCCAGGAATTCCTGGACATCCTCGAGGAACTCATTGGCGGCACGGATTTCGGCAACCGGGAGCGCTTCGCCCAGATGGCCATCGAGGCCAAATCGCGCCTGGAACGCCGGCTGGGCCCGGCCGGCCACGCCACGGCCGGTTCGCGGCTGCGGGCCCGCTACACCCTGGCCGGGAGCGTTGGCGAGAGGATGCACGGCGTGTCCCAGCTCTTCTATCTGCGCGAGCTTATCGACCGCATCGACACGGACTACGACGCCGTGCGCCGCGACCTGGAGACCCTGCGCGACGTGGTGCTGACCCGCGAGGGGACCATCGCCGGCCTGACCGTCTCCCCCGCCGACATGGCCATGACCGAAACCGCCGTGTCCGGGCTCATAAACCGCCTGCCCGTCGCCAAACCCGCCCCGGCCGCCTGGAGTCGGCCCGCCGTGCCGCCGGCCGAAGGCATCGCCATCCCGGCCCAGGTGCACTACGTCGGCGTCGGCCTCGACCTGTCCAAAACGGGCTGGACCTTCGACGGGGCCAACCTCGTGGCCGCCCGCCATCTGCGCATGGCCTATCTCTGGGACCGCGTGCGGGTGCGCGGCGGCGCCTACGGCGCATTCTGCTCCCTGGACCGGCTGTCGGGACAGATCGTCTTCGTCTCCTACCGCGACCCCAACACCGACGCCACCATCGACACCTTCCGCCAGGCCGGGCGCTACCTCATGGAGGCGACCCTGGACGCCGAGGAGATGACCCGGGCCATCATCGGCACCATCGGCGACATCGACGCCCACATGCTGCCCGACACCAAGGGACACGTGGCCATGGTGCGCCGGCTCGTGGGCGACACGCCGGAAATCCGCGCCGCCATGCGCGGTCAGGTGCTCGCCGCCAGCATCCGGCAATTCCGGGAATTCGGCGAGGCCCTCGACGCCGCGGCCAAGAACGCCGCCATCGTGGTCCTCGGCCCCACGCCCTCCCTCGACGCCCTGTCCGTGCCGGACCTGTCGCGGCTGGATGTGTTGTAATGTAAGGGAAGGAAGACCCAGGAGAGGCGCTGCCTCTCCTGGACCTCACCGCCGGGGGAGCACGGCTCCCCCGGACCCCCATTATGCGGTGGGTCGTGGGCGACCCACCGAACCGAGATATGCAGGGAAGTTGCCTCCAAAGCGCAAAACCGTCATGGTAAGCATGCAAGACCTGACGACACCCCTTGAGGAGTTTTGGGGGAGGGAGGGGGCGC
>NZ_JBLODY010000128.1:0-6154 GCF_047785625.1 Solidesulfovibrio sp. C21 | reverse complement strand
AGAAAGGGTTTCCCCCGGACCCCCTTCCCAAAGACTTCTAACGGTTACAGGGTGTTGTCTGTTCACCTATAACCGGTAAAAGTTTTGGGGAGGGGAGAGCGCGAGAGGGGGACACTTTTTTCAAAAAGGGTCCCCCTCTCGCATCCTCTTTTCCTCTCCACCTATTGACCGAGCCACTGGGCCCAGACCTTGCGGTTCCTGGGGCCGTCCCATTCGCACAGGAAGATTCCCTGCCAGGTGCCGAGCATGATGCGGCCGGCTGCTACGATGAGGGTCAGCGACGGGCCGACCAAGGTCGCCTTGATGTGGGCGTCGCTGTTGCCCTCGACATGTCGGTAGCCGGCATCGCGGGGCAGCAGTCGGCCCATGGCCGCGACCATGTCGGCGGCCACGTCCGGGTCGGCGTCCTCGTTGACGGTGAGCCCGGCGGTGGTGTGGGGGCAGAAGAGGACCAGCGCGCCGTCGCGCCAGCCCCTGGCGTCCACGAGTTCCTGTAGGGCGCTGGTCAGGCGGATGAGTTCTTCGCGGCGGGTGGTGTGCACCTCGAAGGTTTCCATAGGGCGAGCCCCCTTTAGCCGTCGTCGCGGACCGGACGGAATCCGTGACCGAAGGACGGGTCGTAGAGTTTGGAGCATGTTCCCTGGCCAAGCCCGGGCAGCACCAAGAAAAGGGTTTGCCGGTCGACGCCGGCCTGGCGCACCGTTTCGGCCAGGGTGTCGACGGTGGCCCAGAGGCGTTTTTCCCCGGGCCAGCCCAGGCGATGGGCGATGGCCACCGGCGTGTCCCCGGGGAGTCCCGCTTCGCGCAGGGCGGCGGCCACGCCCTCGGGATCGCCGGCCGAGAGGTAGATGGCCAGGGAGGCTTTGTGCGCGGCCAGGGCGGCCAGGGATTCGCCCGGCGGCATGGGCGTGCGCCCGGCGAGCCGGGTCAGAATCAGGCTCTGGGTCGTTTCCGGTTCGGTTACGGAGACGCCGAAGGCGGCGGCGGCGGCCGAGGCCGAGGTGACGCCGGGAATGACCTGATAGGGGATGCCCGCGGCGGCCAGGAGCCGGGTCTGTTCGGACAGCGCGCCGTAAAGGGCCGGGTCGCCGGTATGCACCCGGGCGGCGATGCCCCCGGCGCGCACGGTGTCCACAAGCAGGGCATGGGTCTCGGCCAGGGTCAGCGGCGCGGAATCGACCACGCGCGCCTCTTTTTTGGCCAGGGCCACCACTGCCGGCGACACCAGCGAGCCGGCGTAAAGGACCAGATCGGCCCGGCCGATGATCCGGGCGGCCTTGACCGTGAGCAGGTCCGGGTCGCCGGGGCCGGCTCCGATGAAATAGACGCCGCAAGGGACGTCGGGCGCGTCAGCCATGGCGGGATTCCTTGACGGCGGTCAGAACGAAAACAGGGTTGTCGGCGCAAAGGCGTAGGTCTCCGGCAAGCGGGGTTGCCGTCTCCGCCTGGACCTGGGTGAGGGTCACGGGCCAGCCCAGGGCGCGAAGCGTTTCCAGGGCGCGGTGCAGGCTGCCGAGCAGCACGCAGTTGGCGACCAGCCTGCCGCCGGGGCGCAGCCGCCGGCACAGTCCGGGTAGCAGGTCCGGCGCGCCGGTCAGTCCGCCGCCGACGAAAACCCTGTCCGGGTCCGGCAGCCCGGCCAGGACGTCCGGGGCTTCGCCTTGTATGGGCGTCACGGTCAGCGCGCCGGTGCGGCGGATGTTGTCCATAAGCAGCGCATGTCGGGCCGGATCGCGCTCCATGGCAAAGACCGGGCCCCCGACGTTTAACAGGGACGCTTCCAGGGCCATGGCTCCGGTTCCGGCTCCCACGTCCCAGACGACGTCTCCCGGGCGTGGGGCGAGGCCGGCCAGGGATACGGCCCGCACCGGGGTCTTGGTGAAGACGCGGTCGTGGCGCAAAAGGGCGTCATCGGCAAGGCCCAGGCTGAGCGCGATTTCGGGCGGGCGCGTGCGTTCGACGAGCGTGAGGTTGAGCGGGGAACATTCGAGTCTGGCGGCGTCGGCGAGAGGCAGGCTGTGGCGGCGTTCCCCGGGCAGGCCCATCTCCTCCAGCACGTGCAGAAGAAAGGCGTCGCCGCCGCGCTGAAGCAGTTTGCCGGCGATGACGGCCGGGGTGTTGACGGCGTCGGTGTAGACCGCTGCCGCGCCGTGGCGGACGAGGGCGGCGAAAAGGGGCGTCAGGTCGCTGCGGCCGTGGAGTGAGACGGCCGGGAGGTCCTGCCAGGGGCGACCCAGCCGGGCGGCGGCGGCCCCGACGGCGGTGACGTTGGGGTAAAACGTCAGGCGCTCGGACCCGAACCGCTCGACCAGCAGGCGGCCGATGCCGAAAAAAAGCGGATCGCCGTCGGCCAGCACGCAGACCGCCATGCCGCTTTCGGCCGCGCTTTCGATGGCGTCGCACACGGCGGCAAGGGAACCGGTAATGGGGATGCGGCGTGCGGAATGGTCCGGGAAAAGGGCAAGCTGACGGGTGCCGCCGACCAGCACATCGGCCCCGGCCAGGGCGTCGGCCGGTTCCGGGGCCAGCCATGGCCGGCCGATGCCGCAGCCGATGACGGCGATGCGTTTCGGGGTCATGCCGGGTCCTCTCCAAACGTCATGCCCCCCTGTACGCGCGCGGCGGGCCGGGGTCAAAAGGGTGTTGCCCTTTTTGTGGCGCTGGGTCAGAAAAGTGCCATTGCGAAAAAAAGGAGGTGGTATGCTCGATCAACGCGTTGGCGTCAGGTTCACGGGCGGGGCGATGGCGTCGCTTGGCTATACGCTGCTGTGCGCCGTGCTGGCGCTTTTCGTCATTCCGGCGGCCTGGGGCGTGGTGGCCTTTGCGGCCTGGTGGTGCGGCAACCTTGTCTTCTCCGACGGCACCCGGGCGGAATTCACCGGCCGGGGCGGCCGCGTCTGGCCGCTTTTTGCCGTGGCGGTGTTTTTGGCTATTTTGCCAAGCCTCGTGACGGCGGGCATGGAACATAACGCCAGGACGACGTTCGTGCAATTGCTGCTCGTATTGGCGCTGGTGCCGTTCGACGTGGCGGTCAAGCTGCCCATCTACCGCTGGCTGTTCGCGAACATCCGGCTCGAACCCGGCGGCGCACCCCGGTTCCACGGACGATACCTGCCCTATCTCGGCTGGGTGCTGCTTTTATACCTTACGGCCCTGACCGTGGTGTTGTGGCCCTGGGTGGCCACGGGGCTCGTGCGCTGGTTTTGCGACAACCTCGAGGGCGACGGTTACGATGTCATGTTTGTGGGCACGGGCTGGGGGCTTCTCTGGCGCTCCGTCGTCTGGTTCGTCGGTTCCCTTCTCTTGATCCCCATTCCCTGGGTGCTGCGCTCCATGTACCGCTGGTGGACGGACAACCTCGAGCTTGTCCGCCATCCTGCCGACGGAACCTTCTTTCCCGCCTGATCATCCGTTAAAGGGGGCCAGGGGAGGCAGCGCCTCCCCTGGTCAGCATCACGCCGTCGAAGTCGAATACGACAAGGGTGATGGCCGGGGCGTTGCCGGCAAAGCGGCGCATATGGGCCAGCGCCTTGCCGGCGAGCAGTTCGGCCAGGGCGCGTTTGGCTTCGGCCGAGGGGGCGATCTCGAAGGCATGGCGGGCGGTGTTGGCCGTGGCCGCCTGCCGCGCCAGATCCTCTGGCCAGCCGGCCAGGGCGCACCAGCCGGCCAGGGCGGAAAAATCGGTTTCCCCTTTATGGGCGTGGGTGTTGGGCAGCCCCTGGGCCATCTTGACCAGCTTGCCGGGGAAGGCCGCCCAGACGATGGCCGCGAATTCCCGCCTGGCCGCTTCCGCAAGGGCGAAGGCGAAGAAATCCGCCGCCTGGACGCAGGCCGTTTCCGGCAGATCGGGGTAAAGGCCCATCAAGTACGCCTCGCTGCGCCGGCCGGTGGAAAAGCCGACCGTGTCATGGCCGAGCGCCTTGGCCACGTCGAGGGCTTCGGCGATGGAGGCCTTCCAGGCCTCGTGGCTGAAAGGGCGTACGATGCCGGAGACGCCGAGGATGGAAATGCCGCCGACAATGCCCAGGCGCGGGTTGAGCGTCCGTTTGGCGATGGCCTCGCCGCCCTCCACCGTGACCACGGCCGCAAGTCCGCCCCCGTAGCCGCACTCCCGCGCCGCCTCGGCCAGGGCGTCGATGATCTGCCGGCGCGGCGCGGGATTGATGGCCGCCTGCCCGACCGGCACCGGCAGCCCCGGCAACGTCACCCGGCCGACGCCCTCGCCGCCGTCAAGCGCGATCCCCGCTTCGGCCCGGCGCGTCACCCGGCAGCCGATGCGCGCGCCATGGGTCGCGTCCGGGTCGTCGCCGCCGTCCTTGATGACGTAGGCTGCGGCCCCATCCCCTTCGCGCCGCGTTTCGGCCACGGCCAAGCTGAGCCGGGAGCCGTTCGGCAGAGGCACGTCGATGGTCCCGGGCGTCCTGCCGCCCAGAAGCCTGAGCGCCGCCGCCTTGGCCGCGCCGGCCGCCGCCGTGCCGGTAGTGAAACCCTCGCGCAGCTTTTCCCCGGCCATCAGTCCCTCCCTTTGGCGCAGCAGGCCGCGAAATGGGCCGCCGCCCGGGGATTGCCGCCGAAATGCAGATGCACGTAGCTGCCGAGCGTGTTGCCGCGCAGAAATCCTTCCGGCGCATCGATGGGCCCCTTGCGCCCGGTCAGGGCATAGACGGCCGCAACCTCGTCCGTATCGCCGTCCAGGCGCGAATAATGGAACTCGTGCCCCCGCAGCCGGGTCCCGGCCGGCCCGAGCGGCGTGTCCGCCCGGGTGACCGCCTCCCGGTAGCCCAGGGCCGAGAACCGTTCGCCCATGATCGCCCGGAACGGAAACACCCCGGCCATGGCCTGCCTGCGCCCCGCTTTGTCGACAAGCGACTCCATCAGGTACATGAACCCGCCGCACTCGGCCAAAACCGGCCGCCCGGCGGCGCAGAATTCCCGGATGGCCCCGCGCATGGCCGCGTTTGCCGCAAGGGTCGGCGCGAAAAGCTCCGGATAGCCGCCGCCCAGGTACAGCCCCCCCACACCCTCGGGCAGGGCCGTGTCCGAGAGCGGCGAAAAATACGCCAGCCTCGCCCCGGCCGCTTCGAGCAACCGCAGATTCTCCGCATAATAAAAACAGAACGCCGCATCCCGGGCGACGCCGATGAGGGGCGATGTGGAGGAGGTGGAGGAGGGGAAGGAGGGGGATGCGCCTCCGGCGGCCAGGAGGGGCTCCGCCCCTCCCGGACCACCCCGCCGGGGGACCACGGCTCCCCCGGACCCCCATAATGGGGGGAGGGATTGTATGCGCGCCGGAAGGTCGAAAGAGTTCTCCACCCAGTCGGCCAGGGCGTCGAGGCGGGACAGCGCGTCGGTATCGGTTTCGGCCGTGACGAGCCCCAGATGCCGCGAAGGCATGGTGATCTCCGGCCGGCGCGGCAACACGCCCCAAAGCGGCACGTCCGGGAGCGAGACGGCCATGACCTCGGCCAAAAGCTCGCGGTGGCTGTCGCTGCCGGCATTGTTGAGCGCCACGCCGCAAAATTCCAGCTCCGGATCGAAATCCGTGAACCCGGACACCATGGCTGCGGTCGACCTTGCCATGGAGGCGGCGTCCGCCACCAGCAGCACCGGCAGCCCGAGCGTCTTGGCCAGCCTGGCCGTGCTGCCGGCATCGTCCGTGGCCGAAAACCCGTCGAAAAGCCCCATCACCCCCTCGACCACCACCACGTCCGCATCGGCCGCGTACCGGGCGAAGATCTCCCGCACGACGTCCGAACCGCACATCCAGTCATCGAGATTGTGGCTCACCCGGCCCGTGGCCAGCCCATGATGCCCCGGGTCGATGAAGTCCGGCCCGGCCTTGAACGCCTGCACCCGCAGCCCGCGTCGCGAAAGCGCCCGCATCAGCCCCAGCGCCACCGACGTCTTGCCGCAACCGCTGCGCGTGCCGGCCACGACGAGACCGCGCCCGGGGAGGGGGGAGGCTTCGGCGGGGCGCTGCCCCGGTCCCCGGCGGGGCTCCGCCCCTGCACCCCGCCGGGAGGCCATGGGCCCCCCGGACCCCCCGTCCGGCTTTGGCTGGGCGGAGGATGGGTTGGTTGGCGGAAGGTCGGTGGGAGGGAGATGGAGTCGGAATTTGCCGGGACGCTGCCGCCGCTTCGCGGCAGGCTCGTCC
>NZ_JBLODY010000127.1:0-6171 GCF_047785625.1 Solidesulfovibrio sp. C21 | reverse complement strand
GTGGTTGTCGCCGCAATCGTGTCCGGCGTCGAGGCGCGAAAGCGCCTCGTGTCGTCGGGCCGATTGCGGCGACAAGTATTCGAACTCCCGCTACCCCGCCAGAATCCCACCCGGCAAAGCGTGAAGGGGGGTCCGGGGGGCCCGTGGCCCCTCGGCGGGGTGCAGGGGCGGAGCCCCGCTTCCGCTTCCTCCTCTGCCTCTGCCTCCTCCGCCTCCCCGACCTTCCCGGCCGCCGCCTAAATCGGTCGGACCGCCACTTCGCGGCCGCCGGCGTAGCCTTCCAGGTCGGCGGGGATGACGATGAGGCCGTCGGCCAGGAGCAGGGTCTTGAGCAGTCCGGACTTGCCGAGCACGGGGTGGGCCAGGGGCAGTTGGCCGGGGCGCTGTTCCAGGCGCACCCGGACGTGGTCTTCGCGGCCTTGCTTGGAGGCGACGTTGCGCGAGAGGATGGCCGGAAAGGTTCGCACCGGGCGGTCGAAGGCGGCGACGTCGCCGGCCAGGTGGGCCAAAAGCGGCGCGCCGAAGACGGCCATGACGACCTGGGCCGAGGTGACCTGGCCGGGGAGTCCGATGACCGGGCGGCCGGCGAGGTTGGCCAGGATGGTCGGCTTGCCCGGGCTTATGGCCACGCCGTGGGCCAGGATGTCCGCGCCGAGGCCGCGCAGGGCGTCGAGGGTGAAATCGCGCGCGCCGACGGAACTGCCGCCGGAGAGCAGGGTCAGGTCGTGGGCGGCTGCGGCATCGGCCAGGGCGGCGGTGATGCCGGGCAGGTCGTCGGGCACCAGGGGAAAGGCGTGGGCTTCGGCTCCGGCGGCCGCGACCATGGCCGAGAGGGTATGGGTGTTGACGTCGCGGATCTGTCCCGGCCGGGGCGTGGCCGAGGCCGGCACCAGTTCGTCGCCGGTGGAGAGCACGGCCACGGAGGGACGCCGGCCCACGGCCACCGTGGTCTGGCCCAGGGCGGCCAGCATGCCGATTTCCTGGGGCCGCAGCTTCGTTCCGGCGGCGAGGATGCACTGCCCCATGGCCGCGTCCTCGCCGGCGAAAAGCATGTTTTCGCCCGGGGCCACGGGCCGGCGGATTTCGATGGCTCCGGCCCCGAGGTCCTCGGTGTATTCCACCATGACCACGGCATCGGCACCTTCGGGCAGGAAGGCCCCGGTGACGATGCGGGCGCAACGGCCGGGCGGCAGCGGCTGGTCGGGGATGACGCCGATGGGAATGTCCATGGCCAGGTCGAGGTAGGAGGGGCTGTTCTCCGTGGCCCCGAACGCCTCGGCCGCGCGCACGGCGTAGCCGTCCATGGCGGCCCGGCCGGCGGGAGGCAGGTTCTCGCCGGCAAAGACGTCTCCCGCCAGAAACCGTCCCCGAACCGCGTCGAGGGCCACGGTTTCGGCGGGCAGGGGGGCGAAGGTTCGCAGCAGCTTTGTAAATTCGGCCGTGGACACGGCCCGGAAAAATCCCTCGCGCATGGCGTTGTGATCCTTTTAGCCCGTTTGTGACAGCAGGCTTTTGCCCACGCTCGCCGCACCGAAAAGGCCGGTGTTGGCGTTGCGCACCAGCCGTACCCCCATGGCGCGCAAAAGGCCGCCGAGGGGAGGGGAGTCGTAAAACTCCCGGGCGAAGGCCGGATGGGTGACGAGCAGCGGATTTTTGGCGGCCACGCCGCCGGAAATGTAGACCCCGCCGGCGGCCAGCACGGTCAGGGCGTAATCGCGGGCGGCCCGACCGTAGAATCGGGCGAAAAGCTCGGTGGTGCGGCTTTCCGGGGTCAGGCCCGCGCCCACTTCGGCCGGGGTCAGGCGCTCCCCGGTCAGGAACTCGTGCAGGGCGGACAGGCCCGAGCCGGACAGCACGGAGTCGCCGCGCACGTAGTTCTCCCCGGTCAGCCGACGCATAAACGTGGCAAAGGCGTGCTCCGCATCGCCGAAAAATGGCACCGAGGCATGGCCGGCTTCCGAGGCCAGGGCCAGCCGGCTTCCGTCATGCATGGGCACGAGCACGGCGTGGCCGAATCCCGTGCCGGCCCCGATCACGGCCTGCACCCGGGAAGCGTCCATCGTCCCGGGCAGCACCACCTCGGCCTCGTCGGCCAAAAGCGCGCAGCCATGGGCCTGGGCCAGAAAATCGTTGATGCAGGTGGCGCGGGTGAGCCCATACGCGCGCTCCAGGCCGTCCAGGTCGAGGTCCCATTCGATGTTGGCGAAGCTGATCCGCCGCCCGACCACCGCTCCCGGCACGGCAAACACGGCCGCGTCGGCCGTCTGCGGCGCAAGGTCGAAGCCCGCCTGGGGCAGGCTGTCGAGCAGTTCAAGAAAAGAACCCGCGGCATTGGTCGAAGCCCAGACCGACGCCCCGAGCGCGAGTTCGCCGGACGCCGACAGCGTGAAATGCCCAAACCGGCTGTGGGTGCCGCCGATGTCCGCGGCCAGGATGTGTTTGGGGAACTCCGCGCCCAGGGGCGTCATGGTTCCTCCTTGAAAGAAGGGGGTTTTTCCGGCACGGTGCCATCGCGCCATCGGCAGTGTGCCGGGGCGCGCCCGGAAACGCAAGTATGCCCCAGACTCAAGCTTCCATCGCCCTGGCCGCCGCCGCCTTGGGACTGTCGGCCGGGCTTTCGCCCGGACCGCTGCTGTCCCTGGTCCTGACCCAGACCCTGACCCACGGCCCGGCCGAAGGCGTCAAGGTGGGGCTGGCCCCGCTTATAACCGACGCCCCCATCATCATCGGGGCCTGGCTGGCGGTTTCCGCCGCCCATGGCGCGCCCACGGTGCTCGGCCTGTTGTCCCTGGCCGGGGCCTGTCTGCTGGTGCGTTACGGCATCGAATGCCTGCAAGCCCCGCCACCGAACGCCGGGAAGCCGGATACCGCCCCGAAGTCGCTGTGGCGCGGCGTGGCCGCCAATTTCACCAATCCCCATCCCTATCTTTTCTGGACCACGGTGGGGGTGCCCATGCTCATCGAGGCCGCCCGCTCGGGCACGGCCGCCGTGGTCACGTTCCTGGGCGTTTTTTACGCGGCCATCGTCGGGGCCAAGAGCATGGCCGCCGTGCTGGCCGGGCGGTTTCGCCGGTTCCTCGGCAGCCGCGCCTACCGGCTGCTCATGGCGGTCCTGGGGCTGTCGCTTTTCTACTTTGCCTTTACCTTCGCCCGCGACGGGCTTTCCCTGCTGGGGAAGGCCTGATCCGCCATTGTCCTTTGCCGCGTTCCTCCGTATTGTGTTAAGTTGTCGCACAGACCGCAATCAAACCGCCTGGAAGGTGAAACCATGGCCGCTCCGTTTCGCTTAGGGCTCATCCAGATGGCCCCGGAAAAAACCGTGGCCGATTCCCTCGAAAAAGCCGCCGCCCGCGTGGCCGAGGCGGCCAAGGCCGGAGCCAATGTGGTCTGCCTGCCGGAACTTTTCGCCACACCCTATTTCTGCCGCAATCAGGACCACGCCGCCTTCGGCCTGGCCGAGCCCATTCCCGGCCCCACCACCGCGGCCATGGCCACCGCCGCCAAGGCCGCCGGCGTGGTGGTCGTGGCGCCGCTTTTCGAGCGCCGGGGACCGGGCTGCTACCAGAATTCCCTGGCCGTGCTCGGCCCGGACGGCGAACATCTCGGCGTCTACCGCAAGATGCACATCCCCCACGACCCGGGTTTCGAGGAGAAATTCTACTTCGCGCCCGGCGACCTGGGTTTCAAGGCCTTCGACACCCCGTTCGGCCGGGTGGGCACGCTCATCTGCTGGGACCAGTGGTTTCCCGAAGCGGCCCGGGCCACGGCGCTGAAGGGAGCGTTGGTCCTGTGCTACCCCACGGCCATCGGCTGGCATCCTTCGGAAAAAGCCGAATATGGCGAACGGCAGCGCGACGCCTGGATCACCGTGCAGCGCGGCCACGCCATCGCCAACGGCATCTACGTCGCGGCCATAAACCGCGTCGGCATCGAAGGCGGCGGGGAAGGTTACGGCGAGACCCTGGAGTTCTGGGGCTCGTCCTTCGTGGCCGACCCGTCGGGACAGATCGTGGCCCAGGCCGGCATTGCCAAAGAGGAAATCATCACCGCCGTCATCGATCCCCAGATCGTCGAAACCCAGCGCCGCCACTGGCCCTTTTTACGCGACCGCCGCATCGACGCCTACGGCGGATTGTGCCGGCTTTACGGGGAGTGAGCGGAGGAGAAGGAGCAACCCCATGAAACGAAACATCTACCTGCGCACCATTCCCATCGCGGAGGCGCTGTCGCGGGTCAAGGCCGTCCTTGACCGCAAGGCGCTCCTTGGCGTCGAACGCATCGGCTCCGACCGGGCGGCCGGACGCATCACGGCCGAGCCGGTCATTGCCCGCTATTCCTCGCCCACCTTCCACAGCGCCGCCATGGACGGCATCGCCGTGCGCGCCGCCGACACCTTCATGGCCCGGGAAGGTTCGCCCGTACGCCTTACCCCGGAAAAGGACTTTGTCTTCGTCAACACCGGCCATCCGCTGCCGAGCGCCTTCGACGCCGTGGTCATGATCGAAAACGTGGTCATGGACGGCGAATACGCCAGCATCGAGGCCCCGGTTTCGCCCTTCACCCATGTCCGGCGCATCGGCGAGGACATCGTGGCCACGGAGATGGTGCTGCCCCGGCACCGGCGCATCTCGCCCTATGACATCGGCGCGCTGCTGTCCTGCGGGGCGTTCGAGATTCCCGTCTACGAACGCGTGCGCATGCGCGT
This sequence comes from Solidesulfovibrio sp. C21, assembly GCF_047785625.1. Classification (NCBI taxonomy): domain Bacteria; kingdom Pseudomonadati; phylum Thermodesulfobacteriota; class Desulfovibrionia; order Desulfovibrionales; family Desulfovibrionaceae; genus Solidesulfovibrio; species Solidesulfovibrio sp. C21. The sequence goes on along the minus strand of NZ_JBLODY010000127.1, from coordinate 1,466 downwards.
GATTCCCACGGGCGACGAGGTCCTGGATTTTACCGCCCGGCCCGTGCCCGGCCCGGGGCAGGTGGTCGAAAGCAACTCCATGCTGCTCGCCGCCCTGGCCGACGAGTGGGACATGACCTGCCTGCGTGTACCCCCGGTGCCCGACGATCCCCAGGCATTGGCCGACGCCCTTGAGGAAGGGCTCGATTCCGACGCCCACATCGTGGTCATGGTGGCCGGCTCCTCGGCCGGCAGCAAGGATTTCACCAAGGCCACCATCGCCAAATTCGGCGAGGTGCTGGTCCACGGCGTGGCCGCCATGCCGGGCAAACCGTCGCTTCTGGGCGTGGCCCGGGGCAAGCTCGTCGTCGGCGCGCCGGGCTATCCGGTCAGCTCCGTGGTCTGCTTCGAACGCCTGCTCTATCCCCTGGCCTGCTGGCTGACCCGGTCCGAACCCAAGACCCGGCAGACCATTGCCGCAACACTGGCCCGCAGCGTGCCTTCCCGCATCGGCATGACCGATTTCCTGCGCCTGTCCATCGGACAGGTGGGGTCGAGCTACGTGGCCCTGCCCCTTTCGCGCGGCGCGGGCAGCATTTCCTCCATGACCAAGGCCCAGGCCGTGGCCCAACTGCCGCCCGAGGCCGAGGGGCTGGAATCCGGGGCCGTGGTCACGGCCGAGCTGCTGGTGGACGCCGGCGACCTGGCCCGCACCCTGGTCTGCGTGGGCAGCCACGACAACACCCTCGACATCCTGGCCGACATGCTCATGCGCCGCGATCCGGCCATGCGGCTGGCCTCCAGCCACGTGGGCAGCATGGGCGGGCTGATCGCGCTCAAAAACGGCTCGGCCATGCTGGCCGGCTCCCACCTGTTCGACCCGGACACCCGGGATTTCAACTTTCCGTTTCTGGCCAAGTACCTGCCCGGCCTGGACGTGCTCGTGGTCAACCTGGCCATCCGGGAGCAGGGGCTCATCGTCGCCCCGGGCAACCCCAAGGGCATCACCGGCGTGGCCGATCTGGCCCGGGAAGGCGTGCGCTACATCAACCGCCAGCGCGGCGCCGGCACGCGCATTCTCTTCGACCACCACCTGACCGAGGCCGGCCTGACCCCGGACCGCATTTCCGGCTACGAGCGCGAGGAACACACCCACATGGCCGTGGCCGTCAACGTGAAGACCGGCTCGGCGGACTGCGGCCTGGGCGTGTATGCGGCGGCCCGGGCGCTCGGGCTCGATTTCGTGCCCCTGGCCCGGGAACGCTACGATCTGGTCATCCCCGAGGCCCTGCGCGACGATCCCAAGATCGAAGCCGTCATCGACGTGATCGCCGGCGAGTCCTTCAAGGAACAGGTGCAGGCGCTCGGCGGCTACGGCACGGCCTGGTCCGGCCGGGTCATGCGCCCGGGCATGGGCCTGCCGGAGGCGTAAGAGGGGGAAGAGCCGGGGGAGGGAACCCCTTTTTGCAAAAAGGGGTTCCCTCCCC
>NZ_JBLODY010000126.1:0-7002 GCF_047785625.1 Solidesulfovibrio sp. C21 | reverse complement strand
GTCGGAGACGAGCTTGTCGCGAAGCGACATGCACCGTCCCGGCAAATGCCGCCGCCATCTTCACACAACCGCTTTCCCGCCAGCCAACCCCGCCCCCGCCAAGCCAAAGCACACCGGACGGGGGGTCCGGGGGGCGCGCTCGCCTCCCGGTGGGGTCCGGGGCAGAGCCCCCCCCGGCCAGCCCGCTACCCGCGATAGAGCAGCCCGAAGCGTATGATCCACCAGACGGCGGCGAGTCCGTCGCGCCAACCGATTTTTTTGCCTTCCTCGTAGGTGCGGCCGTAGTAGGAGACGGGCACTTCGTAGATGCGGGCCCGAAGCTTGGCCACCTTGGCGGTGAGTTCCGGCTCGACGCCGAAGCGATCGCTTTGGATGTGGATTTGTTGGAGGATTTCCCGGCGAAAAACCTTGTAGCAGACTTCCATGTCCGAGAGGTTGATATCGTTTAACATATTGGAGAAAAGCGTCAGCAACCTGTTGGCCACGGAGTGCCAGAAATAAAGCACGCGGTGGGGGCCGCCGAGGAAGCGGGAGCCGAAGACGACGTCGGCCTTGCCGGAAAAGATGGGGTCGAGCAGGACGGGGTAGTCTTCGGGGTCGTACTCGAGGTCCGCGTCCTGGATGAGCACCACGTCGCCGGCGGCTGCGGCGAAACCGGTGCGCAGGGCGGCCGCCTTGCCCTGGTTTTTTTCGTGGAACAGCACGCGGACACGGTCCGTGCCGTCGAGCCCTTGCAGGTACTGGCGGCTGCCGTCGGTGGAAGCGTCGTCCACAAGGACCACTTCCCAGGTTTCCGGCCGGGCCAGCACCTTGGCCAGCACGACGGGGAGGGTCTCCATCTCGTTATAGACCGGGATGACGATGCTGACGGTCAGAGGGGAAGAGTTGTGCGGCTCGTGCATGGATGGCTCCGTATCAGGCTTTGTAGCGCGCAAGCGTTTCGAAATAGCGGGCGCGGCAGGATGTTTCGATGGCGCACAGGGCAACGAGGGCTTCGTTGAAGTCGTCGCGGCCCATGGTGAAGACGCCGTGGCCGAGGACGACCACGCCGCGCCGGCCGACAAGCGCCGGGGGCATGGTGTGGACGAGGCCCCGGGGGCCGCAGCCGACCTCGCCCGGCACGATGGGAATGTCGTCCAGGAAGCGGGATTTGTTGCAGGCGACGTGGCAGGCGTCACGGTTTCGGCACTGGGGTTCGTCGCAGTCCATGGACATGATGACGGCGAATTTGGGGTGACCGTGCAAAATGGCCTTGCGGCCGTCTTTTTCGGCCAGGGCGGCATGGGCCGAGAGTTCGCTCGAGGCGGTGAGCCCGGCGCAGGACGAGCCGTCGAGCGGGCACAGGTCGATGGCCCCTTCGAGGGCGTCCAGGGCGCTGCCGGTCTGGCTGATGGCCAGCGTGCCGCGCAGGTTGTAGGAGATGTTGCCGAAGACCGAATCGACCAGCCCCAGGTCCACGGTGGCGCGTCCGGCCTGGGCCATGGCGGCCAGGGCGGCCTCGCGGTCGGCGAACGGGCCGGGCATAAGCGGCGGCACGCGTTCGGGCGGCGGCGGCAGATGGGCCACGGCCGTCTCGAAGGCGGCCTGGGCCTGCGGATCGGACCTGCCGGCGCGACGGGCGGTGAGATAATCGGAAAAAAACTTCACGAACCCGGCAAAGGCCACCGAGGACACGGTGATAAAGGCCTGTTCGGGCGACAGCGCGCCATGAGCCAGGATGCCGTGGCCGGGCAGGTAGGCCCCCTTGCGCCGGGACAGGGCCGTAGCGACCAGCGCCGCGTCCGGGCGTTCGATGACCGGGATGTCGTGGAAGAAGGTGCGCGTCTCGCAGTCGCGGGGGCGGATGGCCGGGGCCTCGCGGGCGGCCAGGAACTCCAGGATGGCGCGGTAGGGCTCGGCCGGGGGCACGAGCATGAGGCAGGCCGCGCCGAGGCGGGTGGCGGCTGCGGCCAGCATCGCGTTTTGCGGGGCGTCGTCGCGGGAAAAGGTCACGGCGTCGTCGCAGCAGACAATGGCCGCTGCGCCGGGCGCGCACAGGCCGGCCCGGGCCAGCCGGTCGGCGAAAAGGCTTGTCAGCGCGTCCATGGCGCTTCCCTGGGAGCCGCCAGCGGCAGCCCCTCGGCGGACAGACCGCACAAGCGGTAATATTTCGCCCGGGCGGCCAGAAAGGCGGCGCGATCGAGCGGCGGCACATCAATGCCGTCCCCGCCCGAGCCGGGTTCGGCGAAAAAGCGCCGCGGCAGGTCGCCATCAGCGGCGGTCAGACCGCACCGGGCGTTTTGGGCGTGCTCCCGGGCCACGACCGCCTGCCCCAGAGCGGCCAGATCGCCGGCCGCGACCGGTTCGCCCGTGACAGCGGCCAGGGCCAACGCCCATTCCTCCAGGCCTATGGCCAAACCCAGCCAGGGACAGCCGGCCAGACAGGCGACGGCGGCCACGGCGGCCTCGCCCAGAAAAACGGCCCGGGCCTTGCCTTCGAAGGTGAAGCGGTCCGTGGCCACGGGCTTGCGCAAAAGCTCATGGGCCAGACAGCCGGCCCGCCAGGGATCGGGACCGGAAGCGCCGACAGCCAGGGACAGGGCCAGGCCGCAGGCCCCGCGCGGATCGAAGGCCGGCAGCTCCACGCCCTTGACCCGCAGGGCCGGCGCGGCAACGAGCGCCCGGCCGGCCGCGTCCATGGCCGCAAGCGAAGCGAGCCCCCGGCGCACGCGCCCGGGCGCCGGCGCCTCCCCGGTCCGTTCGGCCTCGGCGGCCAGGACCACCGCGCAGCCCGCCGCGTCGAGGCCCTGCTCCAGGCAGTATTGCCGGGCGAAAACCGCCAAATCCGGGTCGGCCAGCCCGAGCAGGGCCGTAAAATGGGACAGCGCGTCCACATCGGGCAAAAGCCTTCCCGTAGCGTCCACCCGGCGGCAACCGACCGGACAGCCCGGGCAGGTTTCGCCGTGTCCCTGGAAAAGCGTCTCCAGGCACGGCGCGTTGACGGCCGGGGATTCGGGGAAAAAGGTGCGCCGGAAATTGTCTGTCGGCTGCATGCGCCGCCCGGCGGTCAGATCGACCAGGGCGGCGGTGCCGAACCGGCCGAAGCCGCACGGTCCGGCCAGCGCCGGGGCGGCGGCAATGAGACGTTCCATGGCGGCCCGGGCCGCGTCCAGACCGGCCGCGTCTGCCGGGCGGACCTCGGCCGTGCCCGCGACGGCCAGAAAGACGAGGTTTTTCGCGGCCAGGGCCAGCCCCGCGCCCGTGCCGCCGGCGTCGTGCCAGCGATCAGCCGCGACCGTGGCCAGGGGCGAGCCGGAAAGCGCCGCCGGGCCGGTCACCGCCGCCGCGTCGTATTCCCCAAGCAGGCTGTCGAAAATTTCCGTGGTGGTCCGGCCGGCCAAGCCGGCGGCGTCGACGAAGCCGACGGCGTCGTCACGGATGGCCAGCCCCACCGGACGGGCCGATCTGCCCGTAAGGACCACGCCGGCAAGACGCGCCCGGGCCAGGGCATGTCCCAGGGAGCCGCCAAGGGTGGCGACGGCCGCCCCGCCGGTGCGCGGCGAGAAAAAGGCCAGGGAAACGTGTCCGGCCCCGGGCAGATCGAACCCGGCCAGCCGGCCCGGCGCGAAACAGACGGCGGCCCCGGGCGCGCCCCAGACCGGGCGCGGCGCATTGTCCGCAAACGCTGTGGCCAGACTGGACGCAAGAAGCAGCCCGGCCAGCCCCCGGCCGCCCCGGGCGCAGCCAAGGGCGGGCGCGTCGCAAGGAACGCGGCGCGACGTCGCGGCGGTCAGGTCGATATGGAGGATTTCCGGGTGCAACGGGGGTCGCCTGCTCTTCGTTGATGCGCGATCTTGTGGGGATGGACCTACCAGAAGGGGTTGCACGAGGCAATCGCGGGCCTAAAGCCCGGCGGGAAACGTCCGATAGGCTTCATACGAATTGCATTGCCGAGGAACGTCCATGCGGATTACGGCCCTCACTCCCCAGCAGACCGGCCTTTCCAGTCTGCTCCCCCAGACCAGCCAGGCGGACGCCCGGGGGCTCAAACTCGGCCGCTATTCCGAACAGGCCGAGACCACGCCGGTCTTGGCCGCCAAGTCCAGCGGCACGACCTCGGATACCTTTGCCGCCGAAATCCTGCGCCGGCTTAAGGACGCCCAAGCCGCCAGCAACGCCGGGTCGCTCATCGACAGCGGCGCGGCCGGGGACCTGCAAACGTCGCTGTCGGACGCCATCGACGCCATCCGGGAAAAGCACGGCGACGCGGCGGCCACGGCGGTCATGGGCATCATCGTCAAGGGCGTGGGCGACGGCTCGGGCGGCGAGGACGCCGTGGGCAACGCGCTTGTCTCCTCGCTCAAGTTCATCGACCGCAATTTCGGCATCGCCGCCGGCGACGCGGCCATCGCCAACTTCAACGGCGCGCTCAACGACGCGGTCAACGGCTATTTCCAAAACGGCCACAACGAACTTTTCTACGCCTCGGACGGCACCGGGACCACGGATACGATCCAGTCCACCCTGGCCTCGGCCATCGACGACGTGTCCAAGCGGTTCGGCGACGCCACGGCCAACGCCGTCTCGGACATCCTGACCGCGAGCCTCGAAGCGACCGGCGCGGACCGCAAGGGCCTCGGCACGGCCCTGTCCGCCGCCGACGCCTACCTGCAAGACCAGTACGACGACGACGCCGGCATCGATCCGGACGTCCTGCCCGGAGTCCAGGACTCCCTGGCCAAGGGCTCGGTTTTGGATCTGGCCGTCTAGTCCCCTGCGGGGACCCGCCCCTTCGGCCGCAGGTCCCCGCAAGGAAAGGGCGCGTCACGGCTCCTTTTCCACGGCGCAGAGCAGTCCACGCAACTGGTACGAGCCGAAGGCCGGATCATAGGGCGGGCCGTCGTTGGTCAGCACGTTGGCGTTGGACTCAAAAGCCCCGAAATCGAACCCGCCGCGCTCGGGAAACCACCAGCCGTGATCGACGCTGACCACCCCTTCCCGGATGTCGGCCGTAACCCGCGCCCGCATGCGGATGGCCCCGCGCGGGCTTTTGACGATGATCCAGTCGCCGTCGACGATGCCGAAGCGGGCAGCCGTGGCCGGCCCGAGTTCGGCCAGGGGATCGGGACGCCTCTTGCGAAGCCCGGCCACCTGCCGGCCGTCGCTGTGAAAAAATTCCAGCCGCCGCGCCCCGGTGGTCAGAACCAGCGGGAATTCGCGCGCCACCTCCGGCGCGGACACCGGACTTTCCGGCGGTTCGGCAAAAGACGGCAACGGATCGTAGCCCAGCCGGGCGAGCGCCTTGCAAAAAAACTCCACCTTGCGGCTCGGCGTGCGAAAGCCCTTTGCCGCAAACCGCCGATAGGCGGGTTCGGCCATGACCATGAACCGATCGGCCAGCTCGTCGAAGGTCAGGCCGATGGGCCGCAGGCGCTGGTCGAGAATGTCGGGGAGTGTCTCATCGGCCCCGGGAAGTCCCAGACGCCGGGCCAGGTCGCTTAAAATCAGCTCGTTTTGCCGACACTCGCCCACCTGCGCCAGCTTGCGCTGGGCAAAGACCGCCTGCGGGGCCACCAGCGGCAGCTCGATAATCTGGTCGATCTCGGGCCAATAGGCCGAAGGCAGCACGTAATCGGCCAACGCGGCGGTCGGGGTCATGAAATGATCGGCCACGACGAGCAGGTCCAGGGCGCGAAGCGATTCGAGTACGCCCAGGCTGTTGGCCACGGTGGCCAGGGGATTGTTGCCGAAAACGAGCAGCGCCCGCACCCGGTAGGGCTCACCCGTGCGCATGGCCCCGAAAAGCCCGGGGATGTGCGCCGCCGGCATGAACGCCCGAAAGCCGCCCAGAAGCTTGAACCGGTCGGCCCCGATGCGCTTGGCCAGGGCGTCCGGCGGCAGAGCCTGCCGCATGACCGGATAGGCGGCCACCAGGTCGTGGCCGAAGACGTCCCCGCCCGGGATGTCCAGATTGCCGGTCAACCCGCGCAGGATGGCCACGGCCCGCACGGTTTGCAGACTGTTGGGGTTCTGCTCCAACGATACGCCCCACTCGAGGATGGACGGCTTGTCCAGGGCGTAGCGCCGGGCGGCCTCGAGGAGCGAGACGGCCGGCACGCCGGTCACCTCCTCGGCCCACTCGGGCGTGGCCTGCCCCACCCGCTCCCGCAGCGCCTCGAACCCGGAACCGTAGGCCTCCACGAACTCCCGGTCGTACCAGCCCTCTTCGATGATGGCCCGGATCATGGCCAGAGCCAGCGCCGCATCGGTGCCGGGCCGAATCGGCAGCCACAGGCCGCAACGCTTCGCCGTTTCGCTGCGCCTGGGGTCGACGGCGATGCCGTAGGCCCCGGCGGCCAGGGCCTTTTTGATCGGAAAGGCCAGCTCGCCGTCCGGCCCGGAGACCAGCGGATTGTGGCCCCAGAATAAAATGGTGCGCGGCGGGACGTCGCCGTAATAGTCCCCGGCCACGAAACCGCCGTAGGTCAGGTTGCAGGCCGTGATGCGTGGGATGAAGCAGTTGGCCAGCCCCGGCTCGTACCAGTTGGGCGTGCCGAAGGTGTTGGCGAAACGGATGACGTGGAAATAATGGTGCCGGCCGGTGCCCTGGCCCAAGGCCACGGACTCGGGGCCGGATTCCCGGCGAAACGTATCCAGGCGGGCGGCGATGTCGGCCAGGGCCTCGTCCCAGGAAACGCGGACGAATTTCCCCGAACCCCGCTCCCCCACGCGCCTAAGCGGATGGCGCAGCCGGTCCGGGTGGTACATCGCCTCGGGCGTGGACAGGCCCTTGACGCACATGCGGCCGCAATTAAACGGCGACCCCGACCAGGGCCGCACCCGCGTCACCCGTCCGCCGGCAACCGTCACCCGGGTCGCGCAACCGCCGTGACAAACACGGCAGACACTCCGGAATTCGCCGTCAGGACAAGCGAAGGGCATAGGGAAAGAAAAGGAGCTGGGGGGAAACTTTTCTGAAGAAAAGTTTCCCCCCAGCTCCTTTTCTTTCCCTATGCCCTTCGC
>NZ_JBLODY010000125.1:0-7083 GCF_047785625.1 Solidesulfovibrio sp. C21 | reverse complement strand
CGCCTGCCGCGTAGCGGCGGCTTCGTCAGGGAAAATTCCGGACCCTCCCCAGGCATCCGCCTGAGCGCTTGGCAGCCTCGCCTCCACCCGGCAGAGCGAGTAGGGGGGCGCGGGGGGCATCAAGCCCCCCGCCGGGGTGCAGGGGCGGAGCCCCTGCGGGGGTGTGGGGCAGAGCCCCACCCACCCCCGTGCTACCGACCCACCGCCTGCAGCAGGTCGACGTAGGCCTTGGCCACGAGTTGTTCCTGGCTGATGCCGAGTTGTGCGAGCAGGGCGTGGGCGGTGGCTTCGCCGGCGGCGGCGGATTCCGTGGGATCGAGGACGACTTCCAGTTCCAGGAAATCGCCGAGTCCTTCCACCTGGTCCAGGTGCAGGCGTGTGCGTCCGATCAGGAAGAGGGTGCGTTTTTTGCGCACGCGTCCGACCTGTCCGTAGGCTGCGGTCAGGGCCTGGCGCAGGGTCTCCGGCGAGTGGGTCGGGGAGATGGTGTATTCGGACGTCTTGGGGCCCTGGCTGTCCGGGCGCTGGTAGAAGATCAGCTCGCCGGTTCCGTCCGGAAAGGCGCGCAGTTTGAGTCGGCCGTGTGGGCAGGCAAAAAACGTGTCGTCCTGCGGGATTTCCCTTGGCCCGGCATCCGCCAGTTTTGCCGCCAGGGGCAGCATGGCGTCGACGCTGTCGATTTTGGCCTTGATTTCCACATTTCGGGCCATGGATACTCCTTGGGTGTTTTGGGGAAGGGCCGGGTGGCCGGTTGTTTTTACCATGCCCGGTCGGAGCCTCAAAGCCGGGCATGGGGGAAGATGTTTTTGTCGGGTATAGTTGACAATGAATTTCAATATCATTAAATAAGGAGCCCACGGGGACGGCTGGAAAAGAGACCGGCGTCCGAAACGCGAAGTCCGCACGGAGTACGATATGGGAAAAGCGCTTGTGGTGTACGGGTCCACGACCGGCAATACCGAGTCGGTGGCCGGGGTGGTGGCCAAGACCCTGGAAGGCGAGGGCCTGGAAGTGGTTCTCAAGGATGTTGCCGGCGTCAAGCCGGAGGGACTGGCCGACGGCTACGATCTCGTGGTGTTCGGCTGTTCCACCTGGGGCGATGAGGATATCGAGCTGCAGGAGGATTTCATTCCCGTCTACGATGCGCTGGATGCGGCCGGGCTTTCCGACAGGAAGGTGGCGGTCTTCGGGTGCGGCGATTCGAGCTACCCGCATTTTTGCGGCGCAGTGGATGCCATCATGGAAAAGGCGTCGGAGCTTGGAGCCAGGGTGGTCGATTTGCCGTTCAAGGTCGACGGGTCCCCGGACGAAGCCGAGGCCCAGGCGTGGGCGAAAAGCATTTTGTAGGCGTCTTTGCGGGACGCTCCCGGCGGGAGACGGGGCGCACGGAGACGGAGAACGGAAAAGGGAGCAAGCGGCGGCCGCTCGGGAGGCCGTACCGGAGGAGAGGCTTATGGCCTGTGTGAATGGAAAATGCCAATTGGCGAGTAGTGTGCGCCAGCTGCGCGAGGCGGGCATGGAGGCGTTGCGCGATGGCGACATGGTTGGGGCCGAGGCGCTTTTGCGCCGGTCGGTGGCCATGTCCGAGGCCGGCGGCGGCGTGGCGACGGCCACGGCCCATTCGGTCTACAAGCTGGGCATGGCGCTGCATGCGGCCGGACGTCAGGACGAAGCGGCCGAACAGTTCGAGAAGGCGCTTTGGCTGGTCCGGGAGCGAGCCGGATGCGGCAGCAAGCTGTATCGGAAGATTCTCGGCCATTTTGCCGAGGCCATGCCGTCGCGGGCGCCGCTTTGCGAATGCGAGGCCGCGTAGGTTCGTTTCACAACTGCGGAACAAAAAAACTATTGCGATAACTCCACTACCATAGAGAAAGTTTAGGAAAGGGAGAGCGCGAGAGGGGACAACCCTTTTCAAAGGGTTTCCCCTCTCGCATCTCTTTTGCTCCCCCCCTTCCTAAAAAAACTGCATCTTGGTTTCCTTGAGGTATTTTTCCTCGAGGACGTGGCAGATGCGCTTGATGATGTTGCGCCGGATTTCCAGGTCGATGGGCAGGTTGGGGTCCTGGTGGGCTTCGTTGATGCGCGCGCCGACCAGGAATTCGATGGAATCGCTGTCGCGCAGGATATCGTAGAGTTCGGTGGCCGGGTTTTTTTCGCGGGGCGGCTCGTCGTTTTCCAGAAGCTGGGCCACGCGGGTCAGCGTCAGGATGCCCTCGGTGACGAGGTCCACCCCCTCCATCTCCGCCGCTGGCGGAAGATCCCCGCCGCCCGCCCCCATGAGGCTGTCGCGGATGGTGCGTCCCAGTTCCCGGCCCACGATGTTGGCCGTGGTGCCGCCGCAGATGACCTTGCGGCCGTCGAAGTCGGCCAGGGTTTCGGCGAATTCCTTGTCGCGGCCGGCGGCGTAGGGCGGTCCGGTCAGCACGAGGACCCGGCGTGGCCGGCGCAGGTAGATCACCGCCGCCGTCATGTCGTCATAGGCCCGCTGAAAGGGCTCTTGGCGCAGGGCCATACCCAGGATTTTCTGGGACAGGGCCCGGGCCGAGATGTTGGGGTCGGCCGCCACCTGTTCCAGCACGTAGTCCCGGCAGCCCTTGATGCGCCAGCCCAGGCGCAGCCGCTCGGACCCGAGCCCGGCCTGGGTGATGCCGTCCGAGGTGAAAATGAGCCGGTCCCCGGGCCGCAGCTTGACGTCGTAGACCCGGATCATCCGCTCGTCGTAGCGCGGGGTGGAGACTTCCTCGAACTCGAGGTTCACCACCGCGCCGTCGCGCACCAGGGTCACCGGCGGGTTGTCCATCTCGATCACCCGCGCCCCGCCGGTCGACTGGATGTCGACCACGGTGAAGGTGGCGTAGCTGATCTTGCGCACCTGGCACACGGGCAGCGCGTCCATGATGACCGAGGCCGCCCGGACGATGTCCATGTCGTTGGCCGTGTACTTGAGCGCCATGGTGGCGGTCATGAGCGACAGGATGGAGGCCTTGACGCCATGGCCCAGGCCATCGGAAAGCACGGCGATGATGCGGCCCTCGTCGGCCAGGCGCAACGTCTTGAAGGCGTCGCCGCAGATATCCTCGCCGTACCGGTTGCGCTGGGCCGCGTCCACCTCGACGAACACGTCGTCGGACATCAGCGCCGCCCCCGCAGTTCTTTTCCGGAGATGGGCTTGGCGGCGCTGGAAAAGCCTTCCGAGAGCGAGCGCAGAAGGATTTCCGTATCGGCCATGTTTTCGCCCAGGCGGCAGGCGATCTCCTGCACCGTCTCGAGATTCTTGCGAATGATCTCCCGGGCCCGCTGGGCGATCTCCTCGCGGCGCAGCTCCGAGCCCGTGACGTCGAAGATCACGCCGCCGATGACGCTGCGCGGCTCGATGGTGAAGATGGTGACGCTGAAAACCCGGTCGTCCTGGCGCAGGGCGTCGCGGTGGATGTCGGTTTCGGATTCCAGCGCCCGGCGGAAAAGCCCGATGAAGGGCACGATCTTTTCCAGGGCCGCGCCTTCCATGCCCGGACTCGCCTCGTAGGCCGTCAGGATCTCCTCGCCGAAAAGCCGGGCGAAATGCTCGTTGCACTCGATGATGTGGAGCCTGGCGTCGGCGATGACCACCCCGGCGGGAATGCAGCGCAACAGGGCATTGGCCTTGCGGGTGGCGCGCTTGCGCAGGAAATGGATGCACATCGACGGCTCGGCCAGCCCTTCCAGCATGGCCCGGGCCAGTCCCCGGCAGGTTTCGTGGCCGCAGCCGCCGCAGTTGATCTCGTCCTCGGGCGTGAATTTGCCGATCAGCCGCAGCACCCGCACGTACTGGTCCTCGCTGTAGACGGGCAGGTCCACAGGCGCGGGGTTCTTGCGCTCGTTTATGGGCACGACCGGCGTGCGCAGCGGTTCATCGGGAGCGGGCTTGACCGCGCGGTTGAAGACGTCGAGCTGGTCGAGCAGGCGCGGCCGGTTGCTCGAGATGCACGGCCCCCGCACGCAGCCGCCCACGCAGGCGAGCATCTCCACGAACACGGGCTGGGGCAGCACATGGTTCTGGATGCCCTCCAGGGCCGACTGGATGGTCTGGATGCCGGAAAGCGTGGTGAAACAGACGCTGGCATTGCCGGTATAGGCCTTGACCGTGTCGGTCATGCCGCCTTCGATGGGGTAGAGCGCGCCTTCCTTGGCCGCGTGGGGCATGAAAATGTCGGCCGGACCGGGAACGAGGCTTTCGGGATGGATGTTTTCCTGGCGCAGCATGGCCCGCAGGTCGGTGAAGGTCATGGCCGCGTCGAGCAGTCCCGGATGGTTGTCGGCCTCGGTTTTCTTGGCCACGCACGGGCCGAAAAAGACCATGCCGATGTGCTGGCCGTAGGCCCGGCGCATCATGCGGCAGTGGGACAGAAGCGGCGAGAGCAGCGGGGTGAGGTTCGGCACGAGCTCGGGCATGTAGCCCCGGATGAAATCCACCGCCGCCGGGCAGGCCGTGGAGAGCATGAGCCGGGGCGCACCCTGGGACAGGGCCTTGGCCACGCCGGCCGAGACCTCCTGGGCGCCGAGGGCCGTCTCCGACACGCCGGAAAAGCCCAGCTTGCGCAAGGCGGCGATCATGGCCTGGGGCGAGACGTCGGGGAATTCCGCCACCCAGGACGGGGCCAGGGAAACGTAGGCCGGCCGCTGGGAGCGCAACAGTTTGAAGACCGCGAACAGGTCGCTGCGCACCTGCTTGGCGTGGGCCGGGCAGACGGCCACGCACTGGCCGCAGGCGATGCACAGTTCCGGCACCACCGTGGCCCGGCCGTTTTCCACCTGGATGGCCTTGACCGGACAGTGCCGCAGGCAGCGGTAGCAGTCCTGGCATTCGGTTTCAATGGTATAGATGGGATAGTGCTTGAGCATGCCATCTCCCTTGGTTCCGACATGGGCCGCTGCAAGGGACATTGTCGGCTTCATGAGGTGTGAAGGCAAGGGGCAACGGGAAAAAGATCGGGCATGAAGGAGCCTTTACGCGGACAGGTGGCGGCTTAAAAGCTCCATCAGGCGTTCGCCGTTGATTTCGCCATAGAGTTGTCCGTCGATGCGGATATTGGGGCCTGTGGTGCACTGGTCCTCGCACCGGCTGCCGGTAAGGACCACGCTGTCGGAAAGCCCATGGTCGGCAAGGTACTGCTCGATCATAAGCAGATGCTTCTTGTTGCCCCGGGCGAAACACGAACTGCCCATGCAAATGACGATCTCATGTTTCATGGCAGCGGGCCTCGTATTGTCACTTTTTTCACAAGTTACCCGCCAACGACATATCCCGCAAGTCCAAAATGGACCCGCCGCCGTGAAAATGCAACCTCCGGCAACCCTGCCCGCTCCAAGGAATCGTGGCCCGGCCCGCAACGCCCCGTTGTTTGAAACAGAGGATAAGGGCGCGGGGCGCGGACGCAAGGGAGAACGTTCCCGGAAACGGACGCGGCGTTGGCGCGCAAGCGTCGTTGCCGTCTCCCTTGGCAGGGCCGGCGCTGTGCCGGCGGCCAAACGATAGCCGGGAAGGCTTCGGGGCGCAACCAACCGCGCCTTGGCGGATTATTGCGCCCGGGGAACGTCGAGTTCGGTCAGGGATCGGGCCAGGCTGGAAAGCCCCGAGGACCGGGCCAGAATGAGCGGTTTGAGGCAGCCACGGCAGGCCTGCTTGACCAGGGAACAGGCCTCGTGGCTCACGCAGTCGACAGGGCACACCACCGCGTCGGCCGCGCCCAGAAGCTCCCAGAGCCGGTGGGCCGACTGTTCCCGACCGCCGTCATGGTGCACCAGCTCGCAACCGAACTTGGCGGCCAGAAGTTTGTAATGGGCCACCAGCGAGCAGCGCCCGCCCACGTAGAGCACCCGCTTGCCGGCCAGTCCCGGGTGGGCTTCTCCGGCCCGGCAGGGACAGTTGCCGCCGCAGGAGCCTTCGGGCAGCCCCTGTTCCCGGCAGGGACAGACGTGTTCCGCGTCCAGGGCGGCGCTCTCGCCCTGATGGTGTTCGGCATGGGCGGCATGGGCCGCGGCCGCATCGCCAAGAGCCACGAACAGCGAAGCCTCCAACGCCGTCACTTCGCTGTCCCGGTCGGCCAGATCCCGGCGCAGGTCGGTCAGTTCGGCGTGCATCTTTTCCAGGGCCAGGGCCTGCCGGCCGGCCTCGGCTTCGGTCGCCTCCAGCCGCTCGGCCGTTTTCGCCAGCTCGCGGCTCAAGACGTCGCGGTCGCGGCGCACGGCGGCCACGGCCGAGTTCTCGATGGCCGCCTTGAGCGAAATGCGCTCGCGTTCGACGGCCTGCCGCCGCCGCCGTTCCCCGGCCAGTTCCTCCATGGCCTCACGGCAGCGGCCCTTCCAGACGCCGACCGCCTGGCGCAGGACGGTCTTCTGTTCCTCCAGGGAGGCCGCGGCCTCGGACAGCTTTTCCTCGAGCCAGGTCAGGCGCGACAGGTCGGCCCGGTTGGCCGCGCCGACCCGGTGGGAGAGCATGTGCACCTCGCCGTAGACCTCGCGCAAAAGTTCCTGGGGCACGCCCGGATGGGACATGATCGCCCAAAATGGTCCGGGTACGTCGCCGGCGTCGGCCCGTTCCCGCCACAGACGCCGCAGGCTTTCCGGGTCGTCGACGCGTAAAAAGGCGCGCAGGTCCTTGCGGTATTTCTTGTCCAGAAAGCGTTGCAGGTATTTGGCCGGTGCGCCTCCGGGCACCTGGGCCTGGCCCACCAGGAAAACGTGGGCGTCGTAGTCCGAAGCCTCGTCAGGCACGGCGTCGCCGCATTTGCGGCAGATCCGGCGCAGTTCGGATACGGTCAGACAGGTGCCCACGATGGGGCAGGCGAATTCGGCGTTTTCGTGCAAGGTCTTGCGCTGCATGGCTCCTCCCCGGCCCCGACCGGGACCGTATGGAACCGGCCTATACGAAAATGAAAATCATTGTCAATTAGAAAGCGGTAAAAGAAGAATGCGAGAGGGGAAACCCTTTGAAAAGGGTTCTCCCCTCTCGCGCTCGCCCCTTCCCAAATTTTATATATAGAAAGGAGTCCCATACCTGCAATACACTTTAATTATTAAAAGTCTTTGGAAGGGGGGCCCGGG
>NZ_JBLODY010000124.1:0-7135 GCF_047785625.1 Solidesulfovibrio sp. C21 | reverse complement strand
GGGGGAAACTTTTCTTCAGAAAAGTTTCCCCCCGGTTCTTTTTCTAAGGTGCCCCGGCCGAGAGGATGGCGGCGGCGACGTCGGGGTGCGCGACCACGAAGGTCCTGGGGCAAAGGGCCTTGGCGCGATGGCCGAGGTCTTCGCGGTCGGCGACGAACAGGCAGCGGACGTCCGGGGTCAGGGCGGTCACGGCTTCGAGCAGTTCCAGCCCGTCGGGACCGCCGCAGCACAGAAAATGGGGTCCGGTGGCCCAATCGAGGGACAGGGCGGCGTCTGTCGCGCGGAGTCCCTCGGCCGTGGTGAAATCGCGCCACACGTCCTGCTGGCTGGAGGTCGGGGTCACGATCATGTCCAGCCCGTCGTCTTCCACCCGGAAGTGCTCACGCTCGGGGTCCACGGCGTCCACGATGTCGTGGACGTGCTCCAAAAGCTCCAGGGAAGCGTCCTCGTCCACGCTGCCCAGGCTGTCCTGGCGGGCGAGGACGGTTTCGCCGCGCCGGAATTGCAGCCCGGAGCCGACATAGGCGAAGGCGCGCCAGCTCGAATCGGCCAGCAGCATGGCCAGCCGGGCGTTGATCGATTCGAGCAGCGCGGCTTTTTCCCGGGACAGCGGTGCGTCGATGCCGCGCCCCGCGGTGTCCACGATCTGGCGGCCAAGCGATGCGGCCCAGGCGAAGGCCTGGGAGGGGACCGTGGCCAAGTCGGCGATGCCGGGGCCGGAGAGCGGGGCGGCGGACCAGAGAACCGGTCGTTTGGACCGGGAGGTGGCGAAGCGGGCCAGGGCCACGGCGTTCCACAGGGGTTGCACGGCTGTGACGAACCGCTGGCCCGGGGCCCGAAAAAGCGCGTCGCACTGGCACAGGCAGACGTTTATGCCATGGCCGGAAATTTCCTTGAGCCCCTTGCGCATGGCGTCGCGCAGGCCATGCCGGCGGCGTCCCAGGTGCTTGAGCAGGGCTTCGCGGCCTTCCTCGAGGTAGAGCGCATCGTTCTCGAGCTGCTCGGTTTCCTCGGCCAGGGTCAGGCGCAGCGGCTGGTCCGGGTCCAAAAGGAGTTCGGCCCAGCCGTCGCGGTCGGCGGCTTCCGACAGTTCGTCGCCGATGGCGGCAAGCGCCGGGGCGATTTCCGGGGGAACGGGCCGGCTGGCCAGAATGGCGGCGGCGGCCTGACGGCGAAGCGCGACCGATTCGGCCATGCGCGAGGCAAAGGCGTCCAGGGTGGTTATGGTGGGCTGATCTGATCCGTGGTGTATCATGGAAAGTGTTTTGCCTATTTCACCGGAAAAACGGCTCCCTGGCAAAGGAAAATTGCGCCCCGCGCCGGAGGCCCCGAGGCCCCGTGTTGCCTCGCGCCGGGGCCTGGGCTAGGATAATACCATATGGTATAAGATGAGGATGAGATAGTGCGAGAGGGGAAACCCTTTGCAAAGGGTTCTCCCCTCTCGCACTCTCCCTTTCCTAAATCTTCCAATGGGATCAAGGCCATGGCGCCGTTGTTTTCCGGTAAAGTCTTTAGAAGGGGGGCCTGGGGGGAAACCTTTCTTCAGAAAGGTTTCCCCCCAGTCTTGAGGAGGCACCCATGCGGTTGTTGACGCGTTCGGATTTCGACGGGCTTATTTGCGCCGTGTTGCTCAAGGAAGCCGGGGTGATGGACGAGTGGACGTTCGTGCACCCAAAAGACGTCCAGGACGGCAAGGTGGAATGCGGCCCGAACGACATCCTGGCCAACGTGCCCTATGCGCCGGGCTGCGGCCTGTGGTTCGACCACCACACCAGCGAGGCCGACCGCCTGGGCGACATCACGTTTACGGGCGCGTCCAAGCAGTATCCGAGCTGCGCCCGGGTCATCTGGGAGTATTACGGCGGCCACAAGACCTTTCCCGAACGCTTCGACGAGATGCTTGCGTTCGTCGACCGTTGCGACAGCGGCGACCTGACGCCCGGGGATGTGGCCCGGCCCGAGGGCTGGATACTGCTGAGCTTCATCATGGACCCGCGCACCGGCCTTGGCCGCTACCGTGACTACCGCATCAGCAACTACCAGCTCATGATGCGCCTGGTGGACCTGTGTCGCCACGAGCCGGTGGCCAAGATCCTGACCGACCCCGACGTGGCCGAGCGCGTGAAACGCTATTTCGAGCAGGAAGAACAGTTCGCGGCCATGCTGCGGGCCCGCTCGAAGATGCTGGGCAAGGTGCTGGTCATCGATTTGCGCGAGCAGGACGAGATTTTTACCGGCAACCGCTTCACGGCCTACGCGCTTTTTCCCGCGTGCAACGTCAGCGTGCAGGTCATCTGGGGCAAGGCCAAGCAGAACGTCGTGCTGACCGTGGGCAAATCCATTTTCGACCGGGCCAACCCGGTGGACATCGGCCGGCTGATGCTTGCCTACGGCGGCGGCGGGCACAGAAATGTCGGCACCTGCCAGGTGCCGGAAGCCGAGGCCGGGAAGGTCCTTGCCGACGTCGTGGCGGTGCTTAACGGCGAAAAGCCGCAGCCCGGGGAAGGCGGCCTTGGCGCCTGAGGTCCGCGTCCTCGGCCGTATCGCCTACGAGGCGGCCCTGGCCCTGCAACAGGAAACCGCCACGGCGGTCAAGGCCGGAACAAGCGGGGGGACGGTTTTCATCCTCGAGCACGATCCGGTCATTACGCTCGGGGGCAACAAGCCCATCAACAAGGTCTTGTACGCGCCGCCGGGCGTCAGCCTCGTGCAGACGGACCGGGGCGGCGGGGCAACGGTGCACAACCCCGGCCAGCTCGTCGTCTATCCGGTGGTCGGGCTTCGTTCGCTTGGCTTCGGCGTCAAGTCGTTCGTGGCCTGGGTGCTGGAAATGGGCCGTGCGCTGCTCGAAAGCTATGGCGTGGCCGCCGAATGCCGCCAGAATCCGCTGGGGTTGTGGGTGGGGGAGCGCAAGATCGCCTCGCTCGGCATCCATGTCTCGCGCGGCGTGGCCACCCACGGCATCGCCACCAATCTGGATAACGACCTGACGCTTTTCAATGCCATCGTGCCCTGCGGGCTGGCCGGCGTGGCCATGACCTCGGTTGCCGCCGAGACCGGCGCGTCCGTGGACATGGCCGAAGCCATGGCGCGTATGGCGGCAATCGCCACGGCCGGGCTCGACCGTTTGCCTGCCAATTAACCTCAAACCGATCCGGAATCCCGCCTTGTCCCACGATATCCCGACGACTCACGCTGTTTCCGCCGTCCCCGCCGCTCCCGACGACCTGCTCGCGTCCTACCATTTCGACCTGCCGCCGGAGCGTATCGCCTCGCGGCCGTGCGAAACGCGCGACGCCTGCAAGCTCATGACCGTCTCCCGGGCCACTGGGGAGGTGGCCGACGCCGTCTTTTCCGACCTGCCGGATTTGCTCCCGGCCGGGGCGCTGCTCGTGGTCAATAACACCAAGGTCGCGCCGGTGCGTCTTTTCGGCCACAAGCCCTCGGGCGGCGCGGCCGAACTGCTGCTGACCACCCCGGTGGCGCTGCTGGCCCCGACCGTCGATCCGGACACGGGCTGGGCCGTCGCGCCGGCCTCGGGACTTTTGCGCGTCTCCCGGCCGCCAAGGCCCGGCGACCGGGTGGACTTCGCCCCGGACCTGCGCCTGACCACGACCAGACGCGGACAGTTCGGCCGCACGGACTTCATCCTTCACTGGCAGGGCAGCCTGCCGGACATCCTTTGCCGCATCGGCCACGTGCCCCTGCCGCCCTACATCCACCGCGCCGACGACGCCGACGACCGCGAAACCTACCAGACCGTCTACGCCCGCGACGACAAGCTCGGCTCCGCCGCCGCACCGACCGCCGGCCTGCACTTCACCGAAGCCCTGCTGGCCCGCTTGCGGGAACGCGGCTTCGGCTTGGCCGCCGTCACCTGCCATGTGGGCATCGGCACCTTTTCCCCGGTGCGCGTGGACGATATCCGCGACCATGCCATGCACAAGGAGTGGATCGAGGTGCCCGGGGAGGCGGCCGAGGCCGTGAAGCGGGCCAAGGTCGAGGGCCGGCCCGTCATTGCCGTCGGCACCACCGCCGCCCGGACACTGGAAGGAGTGGTGCGCGAAGCTGGTGAAATGACTGCCTTTGCCGGCGAAACCGATATCTTCATCCGCCCCGGCTACGCCTTTCATGTGGTCGACGGGATGGTCACGAATTTCCATTTGCCTGGATCATCCCTGGTGATTATGCTGGCCGCCCTGGTCGGAAGGCAACGTCTGCTCGCCGCCTATGCGCGGGCCGTGGCCTCCGGCTACCGTTTCTTTTCCTACGGCGACGCCATGCTGGTCCTGTAAAAGGCCGGCGGGCGTCCCCCATCGCCAGGCGCTTTCGGGCACGGGGAGCGGCGGGCTCGCCCGTATCGGGGGCTCCTCCCCCGGGCCCGATCTGCCCGCATAAGGAGTGATACAAACATGTCGCGGATTGCCATCGACGAGGAGCGGTGCAAAGGATGCCTCCTTTGCGTCGAGGTCTGCCCCAAGTCCATCATTGTGGCCTCCTCGCGCTTCAACACCAAAGGGTACAAAGTGGCCGAGGTTCCCGAGGCCGCCATGGAAAAATGCACCGGCTGCGCCTCCTGCGCCCAAATGTGCCCGGACGTGGCCATCAAGGTCTGGCGTAGCGTCAAAAGCAAAGCCAAGGAGAACGCGTGATGTCGGGCAAACGCATCTTCATCAAAGGCAACGAAGCTATCGCCCATGGCGCGTTGGCCGCGGGCTGCCGTTGCTACTTCGGCTACCCCATCACCCCTCAGAACGACATCCCGGAGATGCTCTCTTCGGCCATGCCCGCCGCCGGCGGGGAGTTCGTCCAGGCCGAATCGGAAGTGGCCGCCGCCAACATGCTGCTTGGCGCCGCCGCCTGCGGGGTGCGGGCCATGACCACCTCGTCGAGCCCGGGCGTGTCGCTCATGCAGGAGGCCATCTCCTACATGGCCGGTTCGGAGCTGCCGGGGGTCATCGTCAACATGAACCGGGGCGGCCCCGGCCTCGGCGACATCGGCCCCTCCCAGGGCGACTATTTCCAGTCGGTCAAGGGCGGCGGCCACGGCGACTACCGCACCCTGGTTCTGGCTCCGGCCACCTGCCAGGAATGCTACGACCTGACCTTCGAGGCCTTCGAGCTGGCCTACAAGTACCGCAACCCGGTGCTGCTTTTGGGCGACGCCATCGTCGGCCAGATGAAGGAGCCGGTTGTGCCCCGCGAGCCCCTCGCCGTCGATCCGGAGGAGGGCGGGGACTGGAAGCTGACCGGACGCGGCCAGCGCGCTCCCAGGCTCCTCAAGTCCCTGTTCCTTGAGGACGGGGCCCTGGCCGGCCAGAACATGCTGCTGCGGCGCAAGTACGAATCCATGCGCGACGAGGTGCGTTTCGAGGACTTCGAGACCAAGGACGCCGAACTGGTGGTGGTGGCCTTCGGCTCCATCGGCCGCATCGCCAAGTCGGCCGTGCGCACGCTTCGGGCCGAGGGGCTCAGGGTCGGGCTGTTGCGCCCCATCACCCTTTATCCCTTCCCCGAGTCCGGGCTGCGCGAGCTCGCCGCCGCCGGCAAGCGCTTCCTCACCATCGAACACAACCTCGGCCAGATGGTCGACGACGTGCGCCTGGCCGTGCGGGGCCTTGCCGACAGCGCCTTTTACGGCGTCTTCCCCGGCAACCTGCCCACGCCCGACGAATTCCTGGAACCCATCCGCGCGGCCGCAAAGGGGGCCTAACCCATGTCCAGCATGCCTGAAATCAAGGAAGAACTCGTCTTCGACCGGCCGGGCGTCCTGGCCGACAAGCCCACCCACTATTGCCCCGGCTGCCAGCACGGCGTCATCCACCGCATCGTGGCCGAGTGCCTGGAAGAGTTCGGTTTGGTGGAAAAGACCATCGCCATAAGCTCCATCGGCTGCTCGGTGTTTCTCTACAACTACCTCATGGTCGACACCGTCGAGGCCCCCCACGGGCGCGCCCCGGCCGAGGCCACCGGCGTCAAGCGCGCCCGGCCCGAGGCCTTCGTCTTCGCCTATCAGGGCGATGGCGACCTGGCTTCCATCGGCCTGGCCGAGATCATGCACGCCGCCAACCGTGGCGAGAAGCTCACCATCATCTTCGTCAACAACACGGTGTACGGCATGACCGGCGGCCAGATGGCCCCCACCACCATGATCGGCCAGAAGACCACCACCTGTCCCGCCGGCCGTTGCGCCGAGCGCGAGGGCGGGCCCATGCGGATGGCCGAGATTATTGCCGGGCTTGACGGCGTGGCCTACAGCGCCCGGGTGGCCGTCAATTCCATCAAGAATCTGGCCCAGGCCAAGCGGGCCGTGCGCCGCGCCTTCGAGATGCAACTGCACGGCGACGGGTTCGGCTTCGTCGAGTTTCTGGCCACCTGCCCCACCAACTGGAGAATGACGCCCGTGGCCGCCAACGAGCGCGTGGCCAAGGAGATGATCCCCGGCTTCCCGCTTGGCGTCTACAAGGACGCGGCCAAGGAGGACTAAGCCCATGAGCCTGTATCAAGACGTGATCATGGCCGGATTCGGCGGCCAGGGCGTGATGCTGATCGGCAACCTGCTGGCCTACGCCGGCATGGAGCACGGCCTGAATGTCACCTACATCCCGGTCTACGGCCCGGAGATGCGCGGCGGCACGGCCAACTGCACGGTGGTCGTCTCCGACGACGCCATCGGCTCTCCCATCATCCGCAGCCCCAAGAGCCTCATCATCATGAACCGGCCGTCCCTGGACAAGTTTCAGCCGCAGCTCGTCGACGGCGGGGTGCTGGTCATCAACTCCTCCCTGGTCGACCCGGAACTCGCCGACAGCAAACGGGTGAAGCTCGTGGCCGTGCCGGCCAACGAGATCGCCGACGGCCTGGGCAATACGCGCATGGCCAATATGGTGGCCCTTGGCGCTTACGTGAACGCCACCGGCATCCTGCCGCTTTCGGCGGTGGAGGACAGCCTTTCCCACGTGATCTCCAAGCACTACAGCCACTTGATACCGAAAAACACCGAAGCCCTGCGCGCCGGTGCTTCCTTTAAGAATTAAGATGCCTCCGGCGGCCGGGGGGCGAGCGCGCCCCCCGGTCCCCCCTTCCTCAGCGGCCGGCGCGGCAGGGCGGAAGCATCGCTTCCACCCTGCCGCGC
>NZ_JBLODY010000123.1:0-7254 GCF_047785625.1 Solidesulfovibrio sp. C21 | reverse complement strand
CGGTTACAGTATGTTGACGTTGCTACTCCTGTAACCGTGAAAAGTTTTTGGGAGGGGAGAGCGCGAGAGGGGGACCCTTTTTTCAAAAAGGGTCCCCCTCTCGCATCGCCTTTCCCTCCCAGCTTTTGACATCCCTTCCCGACTCGTCTAATTTCACTCCTCTTTTTAACGACGCGCTTCCGCGCCCATCCCGGACCTGTTCCCCATGGAAAAGATACAGAAAATAAAAGGCTTTGCCGATCTCTTCCCGCCCGATTCCACGGTTTTCGCCTTTATCGAGGAAACCGCGCGGGCCGTTTTTGCCCGCTACGGCTACAAGGAACTGCGCGTGCCGGTCCTGGAGCGCACCGAACTTTTTGCCCGGGGCATCGGCGAGGAAACCGACGTCGTGCAAAAGGAGATGTATACCTTTCCGGACCGCAAGGGCCGCTCGCTTACCATGCGCCCCGAGGCCACGGCCGGCGTCATGCGGGCGCTGGTCGAGGATGGCCGCGCCAATGACGGGCTGGTCAAATATTTCGCCTACGGCCCCATGTTTCGCTACGAGCGGCCGCAGAAGGGCCGCATGCGCCAGTTCCACCAGATCGACGTGGAGGCCGTCGGCTCCCCGGAGCCGCTCCTCGACGCCGAGGTCCTGCTCATGCTCGACCACTATCTGCGCGCCCTGGGCCTGGCCGACCTCACCGTGGAGCTCAATTCCCTGGGCTGCCGCCAGTGTCGGCCGGCCTATCTCGACGTGCTGCGCGAGTTCCTTAGGGGCATGCACAAGGAGCAGCTCTGCGAGGACTGCATGCGCCGCAAGCTGACCAATCCCCTGCGCGTCCTTGACTGCAAGGTGCCCCAGTGCAAGGAATTCACCGCCGACGCGCCGAAGATCACCGACCACCTGTGTCCGGAGTGCGCCGCGCATTTCGCCACGGTCACGGCCATGCTCGACGCCGCCGGCCTGCGCTACACGCTCAATCCCCGACTGGTGCGCGGCCTCGACTATTACGTGCGCACCACCTTTGAGATCGTCTCCGGCGACATCGGCTCCCAGTCGTCCGTGGCCGGCGGCGGCCGTTATGACGGGCTGGTTTCCGCCATCGGCGGGCCGGATGTGCCGGGGGTGGGTTTCGCCTGCGGCATGGAGCGGCTGGCGCTTTTGATCGACAAGGTGAACGAGCCGGCCCCGGATTTCTACCTGGCCGTTCTCGACGCCTCGGGGCTCGACCAGGGGCTGCTTCTGGCCCAGGACCTGCGCCGGGCCGGTTTTTCCGGCGAGGCGCCCTATGCCCCGCGCAGCGTCAAAAGCCAGATGCGCGCCGCGGACAAATCCGGGGCGCGGTTCTGCCTGGTGCTCGGCACGGACGAGCTGGCCGCCGGCACCGTGGTGGTGAAGAACATGACCGCCGGCGGGCAGGAAACCGTCAGCCAGGACATGCTCGTCGCCTACCTGCGCGCCCGCCTCGAAGAGGCCAAGGACGAGTAGCCAAGGCCCGGACCTTTTTTCCCCGTAATGGGGACATGTTTTCGCGGTTTGACGGATTACCGATAAAAGTTTTTGAAAAGGGGCGTGGGGAAAAACTTTTTCCAAAAAGTTTTTCCCCACATCCTTGAAAAAAGGATGACTCCATGAGCGAGACGCTTGTCCTCGACAGGCTGGACGACTGGCGGCGCAGCCACGATTGCGGGGCGCTGCGGGCGTCCGATGTCGGCAGCGAAGTCTGCCTGATGGGCTGGGCCCAGTTCCGTCGCGACCACGGCGGCCTGATTTTCATCGACCTGCGCGACCGGGAAGGACTGACCCAGGTCGTTTTTTGCCCCGAGGGCAGCGCCGAGGCCCTGGAGCGCGCCCATGTGCTGCGCACCGAATTCGTGCTGGCCGTCAAGGGCCGGGTGCGCCCGCGCCCCGAGGGCATGGCCAATCCCGGCATGCCCACCGGCGCAATCGAGGTGGAGGTCACGGCGTTCAAGCTCTTAAATACCGCCGCCACCCCGCCCTTTCCCATCGAGGACCGCATCGACGCCTCGGAGCTGTTGCGCCTCAAGTACCGCTACCTGGACCTGCGCCGGCCCAAGCTGGCCGGCAATCTGATCCTGCGCCACCATGCCGTGCAAAGTATCCGCCGCTACCTGGACGGCCTGGGCTTCCTGGAGGTCGAGACGCCCGTCTTGACCAAGTCCACGCCCGAGGGCGCGCGCGACTTCCTGGTGCCGAGCCGGGTCAACAACGGCTCGTTTTACGCCCTGCCCCAGTCGCCCCAGCTTTTCAAGCAGCTGCTCATGATGTCGGGCTTCGACCGCTATTACCAGGTGGTCAAATGCTTCCGCGACGAGGATTTGCGCGCCGACCGCCAGCCCGAGTTCACCCAGGTGGACATCGAGATGAGCTTTGTCGACGAGGAGCAGATCATGGGCATGGCCGAGAACATGGTGCGCACCATGTTCAAGGAAGCCATAAACGTCGCCCTGCCCGACGTGTTTCCGCGCATGACCTTTGCCGAGGCCATCCGCGACTACGGCCTGGACAAGCCCGACGTGCGCTTCGGCCTCAAGCTCGTGGACGTGACCCCCGTGGTGCGCGGTAGCCAGTTCCAGGTCTTTGCCAAGGCCGAGCTGGTCAAGGGCATCCGCGTTCCCGGCGGCGCGGCGCTCTCCCGCAAGGAGATCGACGACCTGACCGAGTTCGTGAAGATTTACGGGGCCAAGGGGCTGGCCTGGATCAAGATCAAGGAAGGGGAATGGCAG
The DNA here is from genome assembly GCF_047785625.1 of Solidesulfovibrio sp. C21. Taxonomy (NCBI): domain Bacteria; kingdom Pseudomonadati; phylum Thermodesulfobacteriota; class Desulfovibrionia; order Desulfovibrionales; family Desulfovibrionaceae; genus Solidesulfovibrio; species Solidesulfovibrio sp. C21. The sequence continues at coordinate 4,524 of NZ_JBLODY010000123.1, read as the reverse complement.
TCGCCCTTTGCCAAGTTCCTCTCCGACGAGGAGCGGGCCGGGCTGACCGAGGCCTTCGGCCTCGAAGTCGGGGACATCGTCTTCTTCCAGGCCGGCGCGGCGGAAATGGTCAATACGGCCCTCGGGTATCTGCGCCTGCAGCTGGGCGAGCGCTTTTCGCTCATTCCGGAAGGCTCGTTCGCCCCGGTCTGGGTGACGGATTTCCCGCTTTTGGAATACGATCCCGAAGCCAAACGCTTCGCCGCCAAGCACCACCCCTTCACCGCGCCCCAGCCCGGCCACCTGGAAAAGCTGGCCGCCGCCCCGGGCGAGGCCCTTTCCCGGGCCTACGACTTGGTGCTCAACGGCAACGAGATCGGCGGCGGCTCCATCCGTATCCACGACCGGGCCACCCAGAAGGCCATGTTCGCGGCGCTCGGCATCGAGGACCAGGAGGCCGAGGACAAATTCGGCTTTCTGCTCAAGGCCCTGGAGTTCGGCGCGCCGCCCCACGGCGGCATTGCCTTTGGCCTCGACCGCCTTATCATGATTCTTGCCGGCGCCAAATCCATCCGCGACGTCATCGCCTTCCCCAAGACCCAGAAGGCTCTGTGCCTGCTGACCGATGCGCCGGCCGAAGTGTCGGCGGGACAACTGCGCGAGCTTGGCATCAAGCTGCGGTCGCGGGACAAGGACAAGGATAAATCCTAAGATCATGCTTTTGGAGATACTCAAATACCCGCATCCGGTTCTGGCGAAAAAGTCGGAGCCGGTCCCGGAGACGACGCCCGAGATACGCCAGCTGGCGGACGACATGGCCGAGACCATGTACGCCAACCAGGGCGTCGGGCTGGCCGCGCCCCAGGTCGGGCGCTCCCTCCGGCTGGTGGTCATCGACCTGTCCGGACCGGACAAGCGCGAAGAGCGCATCAATCTGGTCAACCCGGTCATCACCAAGGCCGAGGGCGAGCAGGAGGACGAGGAAGGTTGCCTGTCGGTGCGCGACTATCGCGCCAACGTCAAACGGGCGGCCACGGTGACCGTTTGCGCCACCGATCTCGACGGAAAGCCTTTTTGCCTTGAGGCCGACGGCCTTTTGGCCGTATGTCTCCAGCACGAGATCGATCATCTCGACGGCGTGCTTTTCATCGACCACTTAAGCCGCCTCAAGCGTGCCATGTATGACAAACGGGTGAAACGATGGGCCAAGCAGCATCACCAGCAGCAGACGGACCAGAACGACTCGTAGCCGTTTTCATGGGCACGCCGCAGTTCGCGGCCACGGTCTTGCGGCATGTGCTGGCAAGCGAGGACGTACGCGTGGCCGCGGTCTACACCCAGCCCGACCGTCCCTGCGGCCGGGGCAAGAAGTGCCATATCGGCCCGGTCAAGGAACTGGCCCTGGAAAGCGGACTGCCCATCCACCAGCCTTTGTCCTTCAAGGACCCGGCGGAAGTGGACGGGCTGGCCGCCTACAAGCCGGACCTTTTGATTGTCGCGGCCTACGGCATGATCCTGCCCCAGGCCGTGCTCGACATCCCCCGGGTCATGCCCATAAACGTCCATGCCTCGCTGCTGCCGGCCTGGCGCGGCGCGGCCCCCATCGAGCGGGCCATCGCCGCCGGTGATCGGCTTACGGGCGTGACCATCATGCGCATGGTGGCGGCCCTCGACGCCGGCCCCATGATCATGCAGCGGGCCCTGGCCATCGGCGCGGGCGACACCGCCGGGGAGCTTCGGGTCGAACTGGCCGACCTCGGCGGCCGGGTGCTTCTCCATTGCCTCAAGCGGCTGCGCGTCGGCGGGGTGCCCATGGTCGAGCAGGACCCGGCCAAGGTCACCTATGCCAAGAAAATCGACAAGGCCGAGGCGTTTATCGACTGGTCGCGGCCGGCCTCCGAGGTCCACGATCTGATCCGGGCCATGACGCCGCATCCGGGCGCGTTTTTCTTCTGGCGTCCCGCCGCGGACAAACCGGCCCTGCGCATCATCGCCCACCCGGGCAAGGTGGGCTGTCCGCTGCCGCCCGGGGCCAGGCCCGGCGACATCCTGGGCGTCATGGACTGCCAGTTGGGCGTGGCCTGCGCCGACGCCGTCTACCTCATCCCCACGGTGGTCCCGGCCGGGAAGCGGCCCATGGATGCCCAGGCGTTTTCCTGCGGCTACCTTGGCAAGTGCGAAGACGACGCCATGGCCGTGTGCGGTCCGCCAGAAGCGTCCTGACGGGGCAACGGAGCGTTGGTGGAACGAAACGAACCGTCGAGAAAGCGGCTTTTCATCGGACTGCTTTGCGGCACGGGCTTGGCCGTGTGCCTGCTTTTGGCCGTGGTCTGGATCGTGCCCTACGTGGGGCTGGCCAATATCCATCCCCTGGCCCCGTTGGTGCTCGGCGTGGTTTTCGCCGCCGCCATCCTGGTCGTGCTGTGGGCCACGGTGGGGCTCGCCCTCAGCGTCGCGCTCGGCCGGTCGTTTCTCGGCTCGGATCATCTGCGCGGGGTCATGGCCAAGGTATTTCTGCCGCTGATGACCATTTTCGCCCGGCTGCTCCACATTTCCAAAAGCCGGGTGCGCAGTTCCTTCATCAAGGTCAACAACGAACTGGTGGCCGCCGAGCACAAGCGCTACGATCCGTCGGAAGTCCTCGTGCTGCTGCCCCACTGCCTCCAGTCCAGCCGCTGCCTGCGCCGGCTGACCTACGACATCAACAACTGCAAGCGCTGCGGCCAGTGCCCGGTGGACGGGCTGCTCACCTTGTCCGAGGCCTACGGCGTGCATATCGCCATCGCCACCGGCGGCACCATCGCCCGGCGCATCGTGGTCCAGACACGGCCGCGCCTGATCCTGGCCGTGGCCTGCGAGCGCGATCTCAGCAGCGGCATCCAGGACACCTATCCCATCCCGGTCTACGGCGTGCTCAACGAGCGCCCCAACGGCCCCTGCCTGGATACCCAGGTGCCCCTGCCGCATTTGGAATCGGCCTTGCGCTTTTTTCTCGTCAACGGCGAGGCGAAAAGTCCCGTCTTCGACCGTTTCACCGGACGGGCGCCCCTTGGCGCGCCCATCTCCGCCATGGGCGGCTCGCATTGAGCCCGATCGCCACCCCCGCCCCGCCGCCGGCCCGCAAGCTGGCCCTGGCCGTTCTGGCCAGGGTGCTGCCCCAGGCATCCCGGCGCAAGGGGCCCGGTGCCGGCCAGGACGTCCAGGCCGCCCTGGATGTCGCCCTACTCAACGCCCACGGGCTCGATCCCCGGGACCGGGGTCTGGCCACCGAACTCGTCTACGGCTATCTGCGCCTGCGCGGCCGGCTGGCTTTCATCTGCGTCCGGTTCCTGAAGCAGCCCGACGCCGTGCCCGCGGCCGTGCGCCGCATTCTCGAACTGGCTGCCTACGAAATTCTTTTCTGCTCCAAGGTCCCGGCCTACGCCACGGTGGACTGGGCGGTTTCGGCCGTGCGGGTCCAGGCGGGCAAGGGGCTCTCCGGCATGGCCAACGCGGTGCTGCGGCGCATTGCCGCCGATCCCGCCGTCTTTGACGACGCGGATTTCTACTGCCGGGACCGCTGTCCGGAAGCGCAATACCTAAGCCGTTTTTATTCCTGCCCGGAATGGATCGTGGACATGTGGCTGCGCGACTTCGGTCCGGAGGACACCCGGGCCTATCTGGCCGCCCAGCTTACGTCCGCGCCGCTCGGGCTTCGGATCAACCGGTCGCGCGACGGGGCGCGGGAGTTCTTCGACGCCCTGGCCGCCGCGCCCGGGGTGCTGGCCGCCGATTTCCCCACCCTGGCCCTGCCGGCCGGAACGGACCTGCCCGAGGCGGCGGGGATCGATTTGCCGGCCGCCCTGGCCGCCGGCCGGCTGTCGCGGCAATCGGCCGCGGCCCAGCGCATCCTCTACGATTTGCGCCTCGACGACTGGCCCGAGCCGATCTTCGACGCCTGCGCCGGCCGGGGCGGCAAGACGCTGCTGCTGGCCGAGGCGGGCAAAAAGGTCATCGCCGGGGACATGCACGCCGGCCGGTTGTCCGGCCTTGGCCGGGAAGCGGCGCGGTTGGGCCTTGCGCCGGTGGGCGTGCTGCGGGGCTCGGCCACGCGGCTGCCCCTCGCGCCGGGCCGCGTCGGCACCATCCTCCTCGACGCGCCGTGTTCGGGACTGGGAGTGCTGGCCAGACGCCCGGACGCCAAATGGCGTCGCCGGCCCGAGGACGTGGCCGGGCTCACCCGGCTGCAACGGGCCATGCTGGAAGGGGCCTACGCCGCCCTGGCCCCGGGCGGGCGCATCGTCTACGTCACCTGCACCGCCCACCCGGCCGAAAACGAGGGCAATATCGACCGCCTCGGCGCGCGCCACCACGACCTGACCCTCGAAGCCGAAATCCCCGCCACCCCCTCGCCCAGCCTCGGCGAGACCTTTTACGGTGCGGTGTTGCGCAAGAGCGGTTAGGAGAGAGAAGAAGTGCGAGAGGGGGACCCTTTTTGAAAAAAGGGTCCCCCTCTCGCGCTCTCCCCTCCCAAAAACTTTCCACGGTTACAGAGGCTCTAACGAT
>NZ_JBLODY010000122.1:0-7385 GCF_047785625.1 Solidesulfovibrio sp. C21 | reverse complement strand
CTCCCTCCCCCACACCCCCACCCTCCCCGAAAAATTTTGACGGTAACAGCCGGGAGAGAACCTTTGCCGTTGGAGACACCATGACGGGACAGGAACCGGAAGTTACGCTCGGGGAGGGGACCATCGGCTATAGCGACGGCGCGGAAGGCTATCTGTTGCGCTTTTTCAGCGAACATACCGTTGACGAGTACGAACTTTTCCCCAAGGACGCCCCCTGGGCCATCCACTACCACCTGACCCCGCGCCGCAAGACGCTGCTGTCCTGGATCGACTTCGGCCCGGGCGGACGCATCCTGGAACTCGGGGCCGGCTGTGGCGCGCTCACCGCCCACCTCGCCACCCTGCCTCATCGGGTAACAGCCGTGGAAGGCTCCCCCGAACGGGCGGCCGTCATCAAGGCCCGCTGCCGCAAGGCCCGCAATCTGGAAATCGTGGCCGCCAACGCCGTTGGGCTGCCCTATGACCACCAGTACGACGTGGTGACCCTTGTCGGCGTGCTGGAATACGCCGCCGCCTTCATCGACGGCGCGGCTCCCCATGAGAGACTCCTGACCGAGGCCAAACGCTACCTGAAGGACGACGGCTGCCTGATCCTGGCCATCGAAAATCGCATGGGCCACAAATACCTGGCCGGACTGCCCGAAGACCATACCGGCCGACCCTACGCCGGCATAAACGGCTACCCTGGCCGTGGCGCGGCGCGCACCTTCGACCGCCCGGCCCTGGCCGCCCTGCTCGCCCGGGCCGGATTTCCCGCCACGCAGTGGTATTACCCCTCGCCCGACTACAAGACCCCGGACACCGTGGTGTCCGAACGCGCCCTGGGCATGGAAGGCATCGACGTCCTGCCCCTACTTGAGCTGCCGACCCGGGACTATGAAGGCCGGCATTGGCCGACGTTCAGCGAACGCCAGTTCCTGCGTTCGGCCCTGGGTGCCGGCACGGCCGGACATTTCATGAATTCCTTTCTGGTGCTGGCCGCCGCCGCGGACGATGCGCCGCTGCTCGCCGCCAACCGCGACACCCTGGCCGTGGCCGTCAATGCCGACTCCTGTCCGCCGCGCTTCCAGACCATGACCCGGTTCGTGGCGGCCGGCGACGGCGTGGACGTGCTGCGGCGAAATCTCCACGACCAGCCGCCGGCGACCTTCGCCTCGGGCAGCCAGCACATAAAAGCCCGCGAGCCCTACCGGCTCGGCTACGTCAGTTTCCTGCAGGCCACGCTTTGCGCCGTGGAGAGCGGAGAGACGGCCCGCGCGGCCAAGAGCCTCGTGACCTGGATGGAGCACATCGCCTCCCGGGCCAAACCGGCCGGGCCGGCGAGCGCATCCGGCTTCGCCGCCTTTTGCCGCGACCATCTGGGCCGGTCCGTCTATCCGCACCGGGAAGCCGAGGGCTGGCTGCCCGGAAGCCTGCTCGACGCCCACCCGGGAAACGTGCTCTTTCATCCCGAAACGGACGACATCCGCTACATCGACCTGGAATGGCGGCTTGGCTGCGACATCCCCCTGCAACTGCTCATCGACCGGGGCGTGAACCTCGTCGGCCAGAAAATCGGCGCGCTGGCCCCGTACCTGGACCTGCCCCCGGGGGCCTCCCTGCCGCCGGGCCTCGAGGCCCGGCTGTCCCGCCATCCCCTGTGCCGCCGGGCCGACGCGGACGCCCTGGAGGCCGTCACCCAGTGGCTTTTCGCCGCCGTCACCCACGGCGACCTGGACTACCGCCAGCCGGGCCCGACCCTGTAAGACCTCTTCCCCCGCGCCGGCCAATGGCGTATGGGGGGGTGGATTTTCTCACCTAGCAAGGATATTTCCCTTTATGGATTCATTCGATCGCGGCTCCGGCATGCCCGGGCCGCAGCCCGTCACGATTGCCCATTCTCCCGTCCTGGCCATGCTCGGGGTCAACCTCATGGTGTTCATGGCCACCCTTGACATGAGCATCGTCAACGTGGCCCTGCCCACCCTGGTCAAGGCGCTGCACACCGATTTCGCCGTCATCCAGTGGGTGATTCTCAGCTACGTGCTGGTCATCGCCAGCCTGCTGCTGCTGGTCTCGCGCCTTGGCGACATGCACGACAAGAAACGTATTTTTTCCCTGGGGCTGGTCCTTTTCGTCAGCGCCTCGCTGTGCTGCGGGCTGGCTCCGTCGGTCCACTGGCTCATCGCCTTTAGGGCCGCCCAGGGCATCGGCGCGGCCATGAGTCAGTCCCTCGGCATGGCCATCGTCACCCAGATCGCCCCGCCCTCCAGCCGGGGCCGGGCCCTGGGACTCATCGGCGGCACGGTGGCCATGGGGCTCATGCTCGGCCCGCCGCTTGGGGGCGTGCTGATCGGCTTTGCCGGCTGGCGCTCCATGTTCCTTTTAAATGTCCCCATCGGCATCGCGGCCTTTTTCGTGGTGCGCCGCTTCATGCCCACTCTGCCGCCGGTCAAGGAAGGAGAACGCTTCGACATCCCGGGCGCGATCACGGCCAGCCTCACGCTCGGCAGCTATTGCCTGGGCATGACCCTGACCCAGCGCCACGGTTTTTCCGATCCGACGGCGATGGGGCTGCTGGGCGTCGCCCTGGCCGGACTGGTCCTTTTCATCGCCATCGAACGCCGGGCCAAGGCGCCCATGCTCGACCTCTCGCTTTTCGCCAATCCCTTCATAAGCCTCGGGCTGGCCATGTCGGTGCTGGTCTTCATCACCGGGGCCAGCGGTTTCATCATGCCCTTTTTCCTCCAGTCGGCCCAAGGCCGGACCGTGACGGAAATGGGGCTCATGATGATGATCCTGCCCTTCTCCATGGCGCTGACGGCCCCCATCGCCGGCAGTCTGGCCGACCGCTACGGCTCGTGCCTGATCCGCATCATAGGGCTTTCGATCCTGTGGTGCGGCACCATGGCGCTTGGCGGCCTGACCGTAACCACGCCCTGGTGGGGCTACATACTGCGCTCCATGCCGGTGGGGCTCGGCATCGGCATCTTCCAGGCCCCCAACAACTCGTCGATCATGGGCGAGATGCCGCCGCACCGACTCGGCGTGGGGTCCGGGCTGGCCAACTATGCCCGGGTCTTCGGCCAATCCACGGGCCTGCCGCTGGTGGGTACGATTTTCACGTCCCTGGTGCTGCTGCCGGGCCATGCGGGCGCGCGGACGGAACTGACCAGCGCCCCGCCCGAGGTCCTGGCCGCCGGCGTGGCGGGCGTGTTCCGCTGGCTGGCCGGGCTGCTGCTCGTGGCCATCGCCCTGGCCGCGCTCACCTGGCTGTTGACGGCCCGGCGCAACCGGATGCGCCGCGCCTGAAACGGCATGGCCACCGCCAGGGCAAATCCGTCTCCCATGCCGCATTGACAGGGCCGACATCCCTCACCTACATATTTTTCCACATGAGCGATCACGCCAATATTCTGGAAGCGCCTGTCTCCGAAGGGCAGGCGCAACGGCTTCAGGAAGCCGTGGAAAACCTTTTCGCCTGCTGCCAGGCCCGCATCGCCATGCAAAGCGAACGGTTCCACCTGCCGCCGGCGGCGCTGCGGGCGCTGTTGACCATGGGCGAAACCCGCTACCTGGCCCCGGGCGAGCTTGGCCGCCGGCTCGGCGTGACCAAAAGCCGGGTGACGGCCGTCACCACCGGGCTCTCGCGCCAGGGGCTCATCGAAAAGCATCCCGATCCGGCCGACGCCCGGGTTATCCTGCTTTCCCTCACGCCGGCCGGCCGGCGCGCCTGCGAGGAAATCCGCACCTTCATGACCGGGCTCTTCACCAGCATCCTGTCCATGGTGGAACCGGCCAAGCGCGAAGGAGTACTGGCCTCGCTCGAATCGCTTCGTCGCTGCATGGACGCCGTGCGGGCCGATCTCAAGGCCTGACGGGGGGATCCCACTTCCCAAGGGCCGACGTTTCGTCCATACTACCGCCATGGACATCCCGCTTCTTCCCGACGTCACCATCATCTTCGCCCTGGCTGTCCTGGTTATCCTGGTCTGCCATCGCCTGAAGATTCCGGCCCTGGTCGGCATGCTCCTGACGGGCGTGGTGTGCGGCCCCTACGGCCTGGGGCTGGTCCATTCGGCCCACGACGTGGAGATCCTTGCCGAACTCGGCGTCATTTTGCTCCTTTTCACCATCGGCCTGGAGCTTTCCCTGTCCGACCTCTCGCGGCTCAAACGGCCGGTGTTTCTCGGCGGCGCGGCCCAGGTGCTCTTGACCTGGGGCTTTTTTTTCGGCTTGGCCATGTTCCTGGACCTTTCCGGCGGCGCCAGCATTCTGCTCGGCATGCTGGCCGCCCTCTCCAGCACCGCCATCGTCCTTAAGACCTTGCAGGAACGGGCCGAGATGGAGGCCCCCCACGGGAGGGTGATCCTCGGCATCCTGATCTTCCAGGACCTGCTCGCCGTGCCCCTGACACTCTCCGTGCCGCTTTTGGCCGGCCGGACCTTCGGCTTTACCAACTCCATCGTGTTTACGGTGTTCAAGGGCGCGGCCGTACTGATCCTGCTGGTGGTGCTTTCGCGCAAGCTCATGCCGCGCCTGCTGCTCTCCATCGTGCGCACACGCAGCCGGGAGCTTTTCCTGCTTACGGCGCTCGGCATCTGTCTGGCCGTGAGCCTGCTCACCGCCGCCATCGGCCTGTCGGTCTCCCTGGGGGCGTTTCTGGCCGGGTTGCTCCTTTCCGGCTCGGACTACCGGGAAAGCCTGCACGAGGCGGTACTGCCCTTCAAGGACGTCTTCACCTCGCTCTTTTTCATCTCCATCGGCATGCTGCTCAATGTCGCGACGGCCTGGGACCACGCCGGCCAGATCCTCGGCGCCGTGGTCCTCATCCTGTGCGTCAAGGCGGTCATGGCCGGCATCGCCACGCGTATCCTGGGCTACCCCGCGCGCACGGCCGCGCTGGCCGGCGTGGCCCTGTGCCAAGTGGGCGAATTCTCCTTCATCCTGGCCAAGGCCGGTTTTTCCCACCACGTCATTTCCGAACATTTCTACCAGAAATTTTTAGCCGCCAGCATCGTGACCATGGTGCTCGCCCCCTTCCTCATCGCCGCCGCGCCGCGTCTGGCGGCACTTTTTTGCCGCCTGACCGGCATCCGGGACACGCCCGAGACCACGCCCGAACCCGGGCTTGCCGACCACATGATCATTCTGGGATTCGGGGCCGGCGGCCGGCAACTCGCCCGGGCGGCCAAGGCGGCGGATATCCCCTACGTCATTTTGGAGATGAACCCGGACACAGTGCGCAACGAAGCGAAAAAGGGCGAGCCCATCCATTTCGGCGACGCGTCCAAGCCCGGCGTGCTGGTCCATATGGGGGTCCGCGACGCCAGGGCCCTGGCTGTGGTCATCTCCGACGCGGCCGCGGCCAGACGGGCGGTGGAAATCGCCCGGTGCGAAAATCCCGCCCTGTATATCGTCGCCCGCACGCGGTTCAACACCGAGATCAAGGCCTTACTCGATCTCGGGGCCAACGACGTCATTGCCGAGGAATTCGAGGCGTCACTGGTGGTTTTCGCCCGGGTGCTGGCCAAGTTCATGGTGCCGCGCGACGACATCGAGCACATGGCCCAGGACATCCGGCGCGAGGGCTACCGGGCCATGCTGCCCGATTCCCTGGCCGCCATGGCCACGTTTTCGCCGGACAAGTCCCTGGCCGGGCTCCATGTGGCGATTTTCACCGTTGACGAGGCGTCGGCTCTGGCCGGGCGCACCCTGGAGGAAATCCGGTTGCGGCGCGACCACAACCTGACCGTGGCGGCGGTGCGGCGCGGCGGGGAATTCCTGCCCAACCCCGACGGGCCGTTCGCCCTCTCACCAGGGGACAGACTCTACGTGATGGGCACGGCCGAGTCGCTTAAAGATGGTGCCGCCCTCTTCAACGCCGCTCCCGCCGAGGCGTAAGGATTTTTGGAGGAGAGGAAGCTGGGGGGAAACCTTTCTTGCAGAAAGGTTTCCCCCCAGGCCCCCTTTCCAAAGACTCCTAAAAGGGATGACGTCGGGGAGCCAACTGTAACCCATTGAGAAATTTAGGAAGGGGAGAGCGCGAGAGGGGAGAACCCTTTTTAAAGGGTTTCCCCTCTCGCATCCTCTTCTCTCCTCTCCCCCATGGCATGCCTGGCTCCTGCCAAGTCGAAGATGGCATGGCCCACGGTCTTGAAGATGACGGGGCCGGACAGGCGCGGCGACGCGTCCAGGAGGCGCTCCAGGGGCATGACGCGCTCCCAGTTTACGCCGGCGCGCAGGAAATCCCCGGCCTCGACCCGGGCCGAGGGCAGATCGTCCACGAAAAGCGTGGCCCGGGACACCAGCGATATCGGCACTTCGGCCGCCTCGGGCGTAAACGACCCCACCGCCGCGACAAAGACATCGTCCCGCACGCCGTCCGGAAAAACCGGCTCCCGGCTGGTGGTGGCCGTGACGATCAGGGAGGCCTCCCTGGCCGCTGCGGCCATGTCGTCGGCCACCCGCGCCGCGATCCCCTGCCCGCCCAATTCCAAAACCAGGGCCACGGCCCGGGCCCGGGTGCGCGACGCCACCAGCACCTCCCGCACGCCAAGCCCCTGGCAAAACGCTGCCGCATGGGCCCTGGCCTGCACACCGGCCCCGATGACCAAAAGCGGCCCCCGTTTATCAGCCGCCAACAGCCGGGCCGCCAGCAGGCTGACCGCCGCCGTGCGCCGGGCGGTGAGTTCCCTGGCGTCGAGCACGGCGAGCTTGCGGCCGGTTGCGGCGTCGAGGACCAGCACCTCGCCCTGGATGACGGGCAGGTCCTTGTTTTGCGGATGCACGGTGATGTTTTTCACGATGGCGATGGTGTCGTCGGCTGCCGGCATGCTCAGGAGCACCCCCCCGGGCACGGGCACAGCCAAGCGTTCCGGGGCCGCGACCCGGCCGGCCAGACGCGCGCGCAGCACGTCGGCTATGGCGTCGGACAGGGAAAAATAATCGAACATGGGCTCTCCCGGCCCCGTCGGGCGAAGGCCCAAGCAGCGGCGGGAAGCCGGGTCAGCGCAGGCGGGAGTAGATGGTGACCATGGCGCCGCGCCGGGGCGGACGGCGATTGTTGCGGATCAAAAAAGCCTCGATGGCCTTGGCCCCCTCGACCTTGGTGATTTTGCGGTAAGCGCAGACGGCAAAGGTGACATCCCAGTCGGGATGATAAAACTTGCTGACGATATTGGGCTCGTCCATACCAAGCCCTCCCGAAATTCATGGTGCCGGACGACATCCAACGCCCGTATCTCCTCTTACGCCATCTCCAACCAGCGTCGCAAGACCCTGGCGGAAAGCGCCCCGACTTCCCTCAAGGATTTTCCCATCATGGCACCCCCCTTGAGAGTTTTTCGGGGAGGGAGGGGGCGCGGGGGAGGGAGGCCCCTTTTTGCAAAAAGGGGCCTCCCTCC
>NZ_JBLODY010000121.1:0-7553 GCF_047785625.1 Solidesulfovibrio sp. C21 | reverse complement strand
CTCCTGGACCACCCCACCGGGGGGCCCATGGCCCCCCGGTGGGGTGGTCCAGGAGGGGCAACGCCCCTCCTGGCCGCCGGAGGCACACTCAAATAAACACGTGGCGCAGTTCCATGTCGGGCAGGATGCAGGCGGTGAGTGCGCGGCCCCAGGCGGCGCCGGTGTCCAGGCCGATCTTGCCCGGTGCGACGAGGGGGGTGCGGGCGGTGGTATGGCCGAAGACCACGGTCAGGCCGCGCGGCAGGGGGCCGGTCAGAAACGCGCCCCGCACCGAGAGCATGCAGTCGGTGGGGCATTCCTCGGGCGGCAGCCCGCCGGGTAGCCCGGCGTGGACGAAGAGCGTGTCGCCGATGCGCGCGTAGGGCACGAGGGCGCGCAGAAACGCCCGGTGTTCGGGCGGCAGGAAGGCAAGGCCGACAAGCGACGCCGCCGGCGGATCGCCGTAGCAGCGAAGGGTGGTTTCGATGCCGAGTCCGCGAAGGAGCCGCAGGTCCTCGGGTTCGCCCTCGTCGGCGTAGCGCAGCAGTGTTTCCTCGTGGTTGCCCAGGCAAAAAATCGCGCCCGGGTCCTGCCGGGCGATATCGGTCAGCATGTCCAGCACGCCCCGGGTGTCCGGACCCCGGTTGATGTAATCGCCCAGAAAAATCAAACGATCCGTGCCCGGTCGGTACGGCAGGTCGTCGAGAAGCCGGCGCAACGCGTCGGCCTGGCCGTGGATATCGCCCACGGCGATAAGCCGCGCGCCATCGGCCGGCGGCATGTCGTTTCCTTCACCCATGCGTGGGGGTCCTCCCGGCGCGACGGTTTCGCGCCCAAGCGACCTGTAAGCGCTTGCGCCCGGGACGGCAAATGCCCCCCTTTGCCCCGAGTGGATGCCGACAGCGGCAGGATTGGGCAACTTCTTTGCAGAAATGGACATGTTTCCCCCCACATTCGATGCTTATAGTGCCATGGTCGACCGGTTTGGCCGATAGGAGGGATAATGACCAAGATTGTGGGAAAAAACGCCGACCACGCTTTGGCCCCGGAGCTGGGCAGAAATACGGTGCTGCTCATGGCCGCGGCGGCCGGGCTGTTCGTGGCCAGCATCTACTACAACCAGCCCATGCTCGGCATACTGGCCCGGGAATTCGGCGTGGGCCCCGAGCAGGTGGCGACCGTGGCCGTGCTGACCCAGGTGGGCTATGCCGTCGGGCTGCTCTTTCTGGCCTCGCTCGGCGACTGTTTCGAACGACGGCGGCTCATCGTCATCACCACGCTGGGGCTGGCCGCGTCCCTGGCCTGGGCGGCGGCAGCGCCGAGCCTGGCCATCCTGATCGCGGCCAGCCTGTGCCTGGGCGTTCTTTCGACAGTAGCCCAGCAGGTGGTGCCCATGGCCGCCCACCTGGCTCCGGAGCACCAGCGCGGCCGGGTGGTGGGCGTGGTCATGGCCGGTCTGCTCTCGGGCATTCTGCTCGCCCGGACCATAAGCGGCGTGGTCTCGGAATACGTGAGCTGGCGGGCCATGTTCGCCCTGGCCGCCATAGCCTGCCTGGGCATGGCAGCGCTTCTGGCCGTGCGCCTGCCCCGGTCCGAGCCGACGTCCCCCTTGAGCTACCGGAAAACGCTGTTGTCGCTGCTCGGGCTTTTCCGCACCCATGCCGTGCTGCGCCGGGCCGGGCTGACCCAGGGGCTGATCTTCGCCGCGTTTATCGCCTTCTGGGCCGACGTGGCCCTCTATCTGGAGCAGCCGCCCTTTTTCCAAGGCAGCGCCGTGGCCGGGCTGCTGGGGCTGCTCGGCATGGCCGGAATATTGGCCGCGCCCCTGACCGGCTGGGTTTCGGACAAATTGGGCGGCGGACAGGGAAAAATCATCATCGGCGGGGCCGGGGCCGTGGCGGCCTCGTTTCTCCTGTTCGCCTGCTTTCCCGCCTCCTGGGCCGCGCTGCTCGGCGGCATCGTGCTCATGGACATCGGCGTGCAGGCGGCCATGATTTCCAACCAGTCCCGGGTCTACGCCCTGGACGCCACGGCCAGAAGCCGGCTCAACACGGTGTTTATGACCGTGATGTTCGCCATGGGCGCGCTGGGTTCGGCCGTCGGGGCTCATGCCTTTGCCCGCTTCGGCTGGCGGGGCCTGTCGCTGCTTGGCGCGGGTTGCGCCCTGGCCGCCCTCGGCATCGAGGCCTTTGGCAGCCGCCGGTCCGGAAAACAGTGACGATCCCATGACGTTTCTGGCGAGCATGAAAGAATCAGGCAAGAAAAGAGCAGAAATAGGCGTTCTTTCACGCTCCCGGCTCAAGTATTGAATCCATGCTACCTCCATCGGCCGGGACGCGAGGTCCCGCTGTGCCGCAGGCGGCGAAAGGAGAAAAAAGCATGCTGTACAGGAAAATGCCCAAAAACGGGGACAAGCTGTCCATCCTTGGCTTCGGCTGCATGCGCCTGCCCATGGCCGACGGTGAAATCGACGAGGACCGGGCCATCGGTCAGGTCCGAAACGCCATCGACGCGGGCGTCAACTACGTGGACACGGCCTGGCCGTACCACGGCGGGGCGAGCGAGCCCTTCGTGGGCCGCGCCCTCGAGGACGGCTACCGCGAGAAGGTCAATCTCGCCACCAAGCTGCCGTCGTGGATGATCGAAAAGCGCGAGGACATGGACCATTACCTAAGCGCCCAGCTTACCCGCCTCAAGACGGACCACATCGACTACTACCTCGTCCATGCCCTGGACGGCGACCTGTGGGACAGCGTGGCGGCCAAGGGCGTGCGGGAATTCCTGGATGCGGCCAAGGCCGACGGGCGCATCAAAAACGCCGGCTTCTCGTTTCACGGCTGGCTGCCGGATTTCAAGCGCATCGTGGACGCCTATGACTGGGATTTCTGCCAGATCCAATATAATTACCTGGATCAGCAGTTCCAGGCCGGCACCGAAGGCCTTCAGTATGCCGCAGGAAAGGGCCTCGGCGTCATCATCATGGAACCGCTTCGCGGCGGCAGCCTGGCCCAGCCCGCCCCGCCGGCCGTGGCCGCCATCTGGGACGAGGCGGCAACCAGGCGGCCGCCTGTGGAATGGGCGCTGCGCTGGGTATGGAACCATCCCGAGGTGACGGTGGTGCTCTCCGGGATGAACGACGAGGAACAAGTCGCGCAGAACCTGGCCATCGCCGACACGGCCACGGCCGGGGCCTTGAGCCTCGCGGAACTGGAGATGATCGACCGGGCCGGAGCTACGTACAAGGAGCTGATGCAGATCGGCTGCACGGGCTGCGGCTACTGCATGCCCTGCCCGGCCGGGGTGCAGATTCCCAAGTGCCTCGACGCCTACAACAAGCTGCACATGTTCGGGGATGTCGAAGGCTCGAAGTTCCAGTATGTGGTCAGCGTCAGCGGCGTCATCGGCGCAAGCGACCCGGGATTCGCCTCCCAGTGCGTGGCCTGCGGCGAGTGCAAGGAAAAATGTCCCCAGCACCTGCCCATCCCGGAGACCCTGGAAAAGGTGGCCGCCGAGATGGAGGACGACCGCGTCGAAGAGCGCAAGGCCATGGCCCTCAAACTCTTCAAGGTCCGGGCCCACGAGGGGCTGACCAACGTTTAGAGCCATTCGGAACAATCGTCCGGAGGAGGTTGCCTCATGCCATACGAAAGCCCGATGAAGCGTCCCATGCTGCTTGCCGGCAAGACCGCAATCGTGACCGGGGCCAGCTCCGGCATCGGCCGGGAAACCGCCCTGGCCCTGGCCGGCGAAGGGGCCAACGTGGTGCTCGCGGCCAGACGCCGCGAGGAACTCGTCGCCCTGGCCGAAGAAATCGCCAAAGCCGGCGGCAAGGCCCTCCCCGTGGCTGGCGACGCCGGTTCCGTGGAGGACATCGACGCCCTGCTCGCGGCCGCCCTGGCCTGGGAGGCAAGCGGCGGCACCTACGACATCGTGGTGGTCAACGCCGGCCGGGGATTGGCCGGAAGCCTGCTCACCAGCGACGAGTCCCAGTGGGAAGCGCTCTACAAGATCAACGTGCTCGGCGCGGCCCACCTCATGCGCCGGGCCGGGGCCTACCTCAAGGAGCGCGGCACGGGCGACATCGTGGTGGTCAGCTCCGTGGTCGGGCGCAACATCTCGCCCGTCAGCGGCTTTTACGGTTCGAGCAAGTTCGCCGTTTCGGGGATGGCCGAGGCGCTTCGCCGGGAGATCTGCTCCGCCGGCGTGCGCGTGACCACCGTCATGCCGGGCGTGGTCCTCTCCGGCTTCCAGAAGGTGGCCGGCTACAGCGACGACTTCGCCAAGTTCGCCGAAAAGATGGGCAAGCTGCTCGAACCCGAAGACCTCGCCGAAGGCATCCGCTGGCTTTTGACCCTGCCTCAGCACGTCCACGTCAACGAAATCATGATCCGCCCCACCGGCCAGAGTTATCCATAAAGAGCAGGGGGAGAGGGAGGAAGAGGAAAAGAATGCGAGAGGGGAAACCCTTTAGGAAAAGGGTTCTCCCCTCTCGCGCTCTCCCCTTCCTAAACTTTTTGCCTTTCGAAGTATTACAGAGCACTCTTCATTTCTTTGAAGTGTGCGATTAAAAAAAGAAGTTGAAGGACTTCGCGAACATCATCGGAATACCGCCATGCGTATCCTCTACTACGATTGCCAGGCCGGCATCAGCGGCGACATGAATCTGGCCGCCATGATCGACCTGGGCGTCGATCCCGATTTCCTGCGCGCCGAGCTGTCCAAGCTGGGGCTCGATACGGAATTTTCCCTGCGCGTGACCCGCGATGCCCGAAACGGCATCACCGGCACCCGGGTGGATGTGGAGCTGGCCGGGGAACAGCCGGCGGACCACGACCACCAGCCCGGGCATGTCCATGAACATACCCACGGCGAGCATGGCCATGCGCACGAGCACCATGACCACGAGCATGACCACGGGCATGAGCACCATCACGACCACGGGCAGCGCAATCTGGCCGCCATCGAGGCCATCATCGAAGTAAGCGGCCTCGGTGAGGACGTCAGGCGCACCAGTCTGGCCATCTTTGGCCGCATCGCCGCCGCCGAGGCCAAGGTGCACGGCAAGCCCATCGAGGAAGTCCACTTCCACGAGGTCGGGGCCGTGGACTCCATCGTCGACATCGTGGGCGCGGCAATCTGTTTCCACGCCCTTGGCGTGGACGCGGTCTGGGCCTCGCCGGTGGAACTCGGCGGCGGATTTGTCCGCTGCGCCCATGGCCTGATTCCGGTGCCGGCCCCGGCCACGGTGGAAATCACGACCGGCATCCCCACCACCCGGGGCGCCGTGCAGGAAGAAATGGCCACCCCCACCGGCGCGGCCATCGTGGCCACCCTGGCCGACCGGTTCACGGTCACCCCCCAAATGACCGTGGCCAAGACCGGCTACGGCGTCGGCCACCGGGTGACGGAACTGCCGAACCTGTTGCGCGTGCACCTGGCCGAGGCCGACGCCTCCGACTGGTCCGTGTCCGAGGCGCGGCTGCTCCAGTGCAACATCGACGACATGACGGCCGAACTCCTCGGCGCGGCCATGGACACCCTCATGGAGGCCGGGGCCATGGACGTGCACTTCACGCCCATCATCATGAAAAAAAACCGCCCGGCCACCTGCCTGTCGCTGCTGTGCGCGGCCGCTGACGAAGGCCGCTTCATGGAACTGCTTTTCCGCCATACCACGACCCTTGGCATCAAAAGCCTGCCGCTAAAAAAAACGTTTCTCACCACGACCTTCACCACCCTCCCCACACCCCTTGGGCCGGTGCGCCTGAAAAACGCCCTGCTCGGCGGCACGGTGCTGCGGTCCAAGCCGGAATTCGAGGACTGCCGCGCCCTGGCCCGGGAGCACAACATTCCCCTGGCCGAAGTCTACGCCCTCATCGGCCGCTGCCGGGCAAAGGACGCCTGACGTGGCGGCGCAAAACGCCTACGACCGGCTGCTGGCCGTCGTGCGATCCTACGGAACGGCGCTCGTCGCCTTTTCCGGGGGCGTGGACAGCCTGCTGGTCCTGCGAGCGACCCTGGACGCGCTGTCCCCGGAGGCGGTCCTGGCCGTGACGTTGCGCACGCCCTATACCCCCGGCCACGATGTGGCGGCCGCGACCCGGGCGGCCCGGGACATGGGCGCGCGCCACGAAATCCTGGACATCCCCTTTCCCGAGGCCCTGCGCGACAACCCGCCCGAGCGCTGCTACACCTGCAAGCGGCTGCTCTTCGGCCGCCTTGTGGACAGGGCCGCCGCGTCGGGCCTGGGTAACGTTTTCGACGGCACCAACGCCGACGACCTGGGCGATCACCGGCCGGGCCTGCGGGCCGTCCGCGAACTCGGCATCATAAGCCCGCTGCTTGCCGCCGGGCTGGCCAAGGCCGATATCCGGCGGCTGTCCCGGGAACTGGGCCTGCCCGGCTGGGACAGGCCGGCCGGAGCCTGCCTGCTCACCCGCATTCCCCACGGCGTTACCGTCACCGAAACGGAACTCGCGCGCATCGCAGGGGGCGAGGAGTTCCTGCGGGGTATCGGCTTTCCCGAGGCACGGCTTCGCAGCCACGGCGAACTGGCCCGCATCGAGGTGGCCCCGGACCACGTCGCCGCCCTCGTCGCCGCAAACGCCGCCCACGACGTGGACGGCACACTCAAACGCCTCGGCTACCGTTACGTGACCGTGGATCTTTCCGGCTACCGCATGGGCAGCCTCAACGCACAACCGAACCAGGACACGAAAACGTCCTGACGCTTATATTCCATGGATATCAAAGACGATCTGCGAGCGCTTCTGACCGGCGTCAAGGCCGGCGACATCGACGTGGAAGCCGGCATCGCGCGGCTGCGCGACCTGACCAGCCTGGAACTCGGCCACACCACCATCGACCTGCACCGGCCGCTTCGAAACGGCCTGCCCGAAGTGGTCTACGCCGCCGGCAAGACCCCGGACCAAGTGGCCGAAATATTTTGCCGCATGGGCGCGCGCTCCAACGTGCTGGCTACCCGCGTGCCCGAGGAAACCGCCCGGCGCGTCCTCGCCGCCTGCCCCGAGGCGCAGCACAACACCCTGGGCCGCACCCTGACCCTGATCCGCCGCCCCATCGACTGGCGCAGCGGCGAAATCGGCATCGTCACCGCCGGCACCTCCGACCTGCCCGTGGCCGAAGAAGCGCGCGTCACCTGCGAAATGTTCGGCAGCCACGCCAACATCGTCGCCGACGTGGGCGTGGCCGGACTGCACCGGCTGCTCGACCGGCTCGATACCCTGCGCAAGGCCCGGGTGCTCATCGTCGTGGCCGGCATGGAAGGCGCGCTGGCCAGCGTCATCGGCGGCCTGCTCCCCCAACCCATCATCGCCGTGCCCACCTCCGTCGGCTACGGAGCCGCCCTGTCCGGCTTCGCCGCCCTGTGCGGCATGCTGACCTCCTGCGCCGGCGGCGTCAGCGTCGTCAATATCGACAACGGCTTCGGCGCCGCCTGCGCCGCGTGCAAGATCAATAATATGGTGGAGGAGGAGAAGGAGAAGAGTGAAGAACCGGGGGAGGGAACCCCTTTTTGAAAAAAGGGGATTCCCTCCCCCGGTTCTTCACTCTTC
>NZ_JBLODY010000120.1:0-7843 GCF_047785625.1 Solidesulfovibrio sp. C21 | reverse complement strand
GGGGTGCAGGGGAGGCAGCGCCTCCCCTGCCGGAAAGGTCAAGGAGAGGCGGCGCCTCTCCTTGTCTGAACATATGAGGAGTACCTGTGCGGACGTTATTGCGAGTGGACATCACGGTTCCTGATGTGGGCGATCTGGCCGAGCGGGTGGAGGCCTGGCTGGCCGGGCGCGTGGCCCAGGGCTGGGAGGAAACGCCAAGCGACGACGGCGCGGCCGTGCGTTTCCGGGTGCATCTGGAAGACGGACCGCCGGCCCGGGATTTCGCCGCCGCCGTGGCCGAGGACTGGCCGGAGCTTCCCGTTGCCCTGGAAACCATCGAGGAAGAGGACTGGGGCGCGGCCTGGAAGGAATTTTTCACGCCCATCGCCGTGGGCGGCATTTACGAGATCCTGCCGCCCTGGCTGGCCGACACCGATACCGAAGGCCGCGCGCCCATCCTCATCGAGCCCAAGATGGCCTTCGGCACCGGGCACCACCCGACCACGGCCCTTTGCCTGGAAGCGTTCGCCGCCTGCGCCGCCACCGGCCGCATCGCCGCCGGAAAACGGTTTCTCGACCTC
Organism: Solidesulfovibrio sp. C21; assembly: GCF_047785625.1. NCBI lineage: Bacteria > Pseudomonadati > Thermodesulfobacteriota > Desulfovibrionia > Desulfovibrionales > Desulfovibrionaceae > Solidesulfovibrio > Solidesulfovibrio sp. C21. Next base: position 7,283 of record NZ_JBLODY010000120.1, on the reverse strand, counting down.
GGCACGGGCTCGGGCATCCTCGGCATCGGGCTTACCAAGCTGGGCCTTGCCGGCTTCGGCCTGGACATCGATCCCCAGGCCGTATGGTGCGCGGCGGAAAACCTGCGCTTAAACGCCGTGGGCGACGCCATGGCCCTGGCCGTCGGCGGGGTGGGAGCGGTTTCGCCGAAGGCCGCCTTCGACGTCGTGGCCGCCAACATCCTGGCCGCGCCGCTTATCGCCATGGCCCCTCGCCTGGCCGGCCACGTGGCTCCGGGCGGCGTGCTCATCCTGTCCGGCATCCTGGTGGAGCAGGCTCCGGCCGTGGCCGCCGCCTACCGGGCCACGGGCCTGCCCGAGCCCGACACCCGCATCAACGGGGAGTGGGCGTCGCTTGCCTGGCAATGAGTTTACATTCGGAAAAAACGGGTTTACTAGGTCGCCTTGCTTCGCATAACCTTCTACCACAACCGTATTTCAAGGCCTAAGCCATGCACCTGAAAAAACGCGTTCTCGTCACCGGCGGCGCCGGATTCCTTGGTTCGCATCTGTGCGAACGTCTGATTAACGAGGGTTGCGACGTCATCTGCCTGGACAATTACTTCACCGGAGCCAAGCAAAACGTCAAACACCTGCTCGATAATCCTCATTTCGAGCTCATGCGCCACGACATCACCTTCCCTCTGTACGTGGAAGTCGACGAGATATTCAATCTGGCCTGCCCGGCCTCGCCCATCCACTACCAGCACGACCCGGTCCAGACCACCAAGACGAGCGTGCATGGGGCCATCAACATGCTGGGCCTGGCCAAGCGGCTTCGGGCCAAGATCATGCAGGCCTCGACCTCCGAGGTCTACGGCGACCCCTCCGTCCACCCGCAGCCCGAATCCTACTGGGGCAACGTCAACACCATCGGCTTCCGGTCCTGCTACGACGAAGGCAAGCGCTGCGCCGAGACCCTGTTCTTCGACTACCACCGCCAGCACAACCTGCGCATCAAAGTCGCCCGCATCTTCAACACCTATGGGCCGCGCATGCACCCCAACGACGGCCGGGTGGTCTCCAACTTCATCATCCAGGCGCTTCGCGGCGAGCCGTTGACCGTTTACGGCCAGGGCCAGCAGACCCGTTCGTTCTGCTACGTCGACGACCTCATCGAGGCCTTCCTGCGCCTGATGGACACGCCCGACGACTTCACCGGCCCGGTCAACACCGGCAACCCCGGCGAATTCACCATTCTGGAACTGGCCAAGATGGTCATCGAATACACCGGCTCCAAATCGACCATCGACTACCGGCCCCTGCCCACGGACGACCCCAAGCAGCGCCGTCCGGACATCACCCTGGCCAAGGCCAAGCTCGGCTGGGAGCCCAAGGTGCCGCTGACCGAGGGTCTCAAAAAAACCATCGAATACTTTGACGCCCTCCTGCGCAAACAGTAGCCGGGTACGGTTCGCTCAATGACGCATGACGACGCCAGCCGCCGCGCCCCCGGGCGCGGCGGCAAAATTTCCCTTGTGGTCCCCGTCTACAACGAGGGCAAAGGCCTTTGCGCGCTGCGCGACAGCGTGGTCGCGGTCATGGACGGCCTGCCCTACGACTGGGACTGCCTGTTTGTCGACGACGGCAGCCGCGACGGCTCCTGGGCCGTGATCGAATCCCTGGCCGATGCCGATCCCCGCTTCAAGGGACTCATGTTCTCCCGCAACTTCGGCAAGGAGATGGCGCTGACCGCCGGAGTCGAGGCCTCCATAAACGCCGACGCCGTCATCTGCCTCGACGCCGATCTCCAGCACCCGCCCGAGGTCATCCCCGAGCTTATCGCCAAGTGGGAGGAAGGCTACGACATCGTGGCCACCATCCGCGAGAAGGTCGCCGACTACACCCTGGTGAAAAAAATCGGCTCCAAGGGCTTTTACTGGTTCATGCGCCGGTTCACCGACCTCGACCTGCCCCCCAATTCCACCGACTTCCGCCTGCTGGACAAGAAAGTCGTGCGTACGCTCGCCAAGTTCACCGAAGGCTCGCGCATGTTTCGGGGCATCATCGACTGGATGGGCTACAAAAAGACCTACATCTCCTTTTGCGCCCCGGCCAGAAGCCAGGGCGAGCCGGCCTATTCCGTCAAGAAGCTCTTCAATCTGGCCATAAACAGCTTCACCTCCTTTTCCCTGGTGCCGCTGCGGCTGACCGGCTACCTTGGCCTCGGCATCATGGCCGTGACCCTCCCGCTGCTCGTGCTCATGGTCCTGGCCAACTGGTTTATCGGGGCCAACATCACGCCCATCGCCTTTTTCACCGTCTTTAACACCCTGCTCATCGGCGTGGTCCTTTGCGCGCTCGGCATGATGTCGCTTTACATCGGCCACATCCACACCGAGGTCGTCAACAGGCCGCTTTACATCGTGCGCTGCCGCGCCGGAAACTGGGACGAGCAGCAGTGACCCCCACCGCAATTCCCGACGCGCCTCTTTTTTCCATCATCATCCCCTTCAAGGCGCCCGGCCCCTACCTCGTCGAAAGCCTGCCGCACCTGCTGGGGCTGATCGAAAAAGATTTCGAGGTCATCCTGCTGCCCGACGCGCCCATGGACGTCGCCGCCTACACGGACGACCCGCGCGTGCGCGCCGTGGCCACCGGCCCGGTTTCCCCGGCCGTCAAGCGCGACCGGGGCGCGCTCCAGGCGCTTGGGGCCTACCTCGCCTTCATCGACGACGACGCCTATCCCGACCCGGCCTGGCTGACCGTGGCCAGGGTGGCCTTCGAGAACGACCCGGGACTTGCCGCCGTGGGCGGCCCGGCCGTGACCCCGCCCGACGATCCCTTCTGGGCCCGGGCCTCGGGCGCGGTGTTTTTAAGCCGCCTGACCGGCTTTCCCGAACGCTACCGCCCCACCCCGCCCAGCCGGCTGGTGGACGACTGGCCCACGGTCAACCTCGTGGTCTCCCGCGACGCCTTTTTTGCCGTCGGCGGCTTCGACACGGCCTGCTGGCCCGGCGAGGACACCAAGTTCTGCCTGGACCTGGTGCACAAAAAGGGCGGCACGATCCGCTACCTGCCCGAACTTTTCGTCTGGCACCACCGTCGGCCGGGACTGAAAAAGCACCTGCGCCAGGTCGGCAACTACGGCCTGCACCGGGGGCATTTCGTGCGCGTGCATCCCGAGACCTCCCGCCGGGTGCGCTATTTCCTGCCGTCGCTGTGGGTGCTTTTCCTCGTGGCCGCGATCCTGCACGGCCTTTTCGTGGCCGCCGGCGGCGTCTCCGTGCTCCCCTGCGCCGGGGGACTCATCGGCCTGGGGTTTGTCGCCTATGCCGTCTTTTTGCTTTCGATCCTGGCCGATCTCCTGCGTTTCGAGTCCCCGGCCGTCGCGCTTGCCGCCATGCCCTTCGTGGCGCTGACCCACGTCTGGTACGGCCTGCGCTTCCTTTACGGCCTCACCAAGAAAAAACTGATCAGCAGTCTCGGCAGGTAACATGAAAATTTCCGTGGCCTATCCGCCGCTCGCCTCGGACAAGGGGACCCCGCTCCTTTCCCAAAACCGCCAGTTCCAGTGGTTCACCAACCCGACCTACATCTATCCCATGGTGCCCGCCTACGCCGCCAGCCTGTGCGCCGCGCGCGGCCACAGCGTCACCTTCGACGACGGCATCGCCGACGAGATGACCTACGACGCCTTCCTGGCCGATCTGGTCAAAAAGGCCCCGGATCTCGTCGCCATGGAGACCAAGACCCCGGTCGTGACCAGGCACTGGAAGATCGTGGCCGACGTCAAGGCACGGCTGCCCAGGGCGGCCGTGGTGCTCATGGGCGACCACGTCACGGCCCTGCCCCGGGAAACCATGGAAAACAGTTCCGTGGATTACGTCATCGCCGGCGGGGACTTCGACTTCATCCTGGCCGATCTGGCCGACCACCTCGACGGCAAGGACGTGCCCATGCCGGCCGGCGTGTGGCGGCGCGAGGGGGGCGAGATCGTCGACGGCGGCCTGGGGAGCCTGACCCACAACCTCGACGAGCTGCCCTACATCGACCGCGACCTGACCAAATGGCAGCGCTACGCCTATAAAAACGGCAACTTCAAGTACACGCCCGGCACCTATGTCATGGCCGGCCGGGACTGCTGGTGGGGTCGCTGCACCTTCTGCTCCTGGACCACGCTTTTCCCTGGCGCGACCTATCGCACGGTCTCTCCCGAACGCCACGTGGCCGAGATCGAACGGCTCGTGACCGAACGCGGCGTGCGCGAAATCTTCGACGACTCGGGCTGTTTCCCGCGCGGGGCCTGGCTCGAGGAATTCTGCAAGCGCCTGATCGACAAGGGGCTCCACAAGAAAGTCGTCATGGGCTGCAACATGCGGGTGGGCGAACTGACCCAGGACCAGTGGAACCTGCTCAAAAAAGCCAATTTCCGCTTCATCCTCATCGGCCTCGAATCCATGTCCCAGAATACGCTCAACCGCCTGTGCAAGGGCATCAAGGTCGAGCAGATCGAACAGACCGTGGCCATGGCCAAGAAGGCCGGCCTCGAGCCCCACATCACCACCATGGTCGGCTATCCCTGGGAAACGCGCGAGGACGCCCGGCGCACCATCGACTTCGCCAAGTCGCTTTTTTCCCGTGGCCTGCTCAATACGCTCCAGGCCACCATCGTGGTCCCCTACCCGGGCACGCCGCTTTTCACGGAAGCCAAGGAAAACGGCTGGTTGACCACGGAGAACTGGGATGAATACGATATGCGGGCCTCTGTCTGGAAAAGTCCGATATCGAATGACGACGTGTTGCAATTCAAGGATGAGTTGTATAAAGCCGCTTTGACGCCGGCGTTTATCGCACGCAAGATCATGAGCATCCGCGATGTGGATGACGTGAAGTTCCTGTTTCGGGCCGCCGGCAAGCTCATGGGGCATCTGCTCAACAAAAGCCGCAACAAGGATTGCGGCTGTAAATAAGGCGAGCCCGCCACATCCTTGTCGCCGTCATGACCCGAAAACCTCGCGCCGCCGCGAAACAACGTCCATACGCCAGCCGTGCCGCAGGCAGGGGGCGCTAACCTTGGACCGCGTATCGGTGGTGGTCACCACCAGAAACGAAGCCGCCAACATCGACGCCTGTCTGGCGTCCGTGGCCGCCCAGGACTACCCTCGGGAAGACCTGGAGTTCATTGTCGTCGATAACGCCAGCACCGACGACACCAAGGCCATCGCCGGCCGCCATGCCGACATCGTGTGCGAGATGGGCCCGGAACGCTCGGCCCAGCGCAACCACGGCATGCTCACGGTGGCCAGCGGGCGCTACGTCATGTTTCTCGACGCCGACATGATCCTGTCGCGCACCGTGGTGCGCCGCTGCGTGGAGAAAATGGCCGCCGGCCAGCATGTCGCATTGCATATTCCGGAAATCGTGCTCGGCGCGGACTACTTTCCGTCCGTGCGCCGCTTCGAGCGCAGCTTCTACGACGGCACCGTCATCGACGGCGCCCGCTTCATCACCAAGGACGCATTCGCCGCCGTGGGCGGCTTCGACACCTCCCTGACCGGCCCCGAGGACTGGGACCTGGACAAGAAGCTCAAACGTATCGGCACCATAGGCCTCCTGTCGCGCTACGATTTCGACGCGGTGGACGCCTATGTCGCCGGCCTGCCGCGACAAGACTTTCTCGAGGCCCTCATCCGCTTCGAGGAAAAAAGCGGCCAGGACACGCCCCTTCTTTTCCACAACGAAGCCGCTTTCGACCTCGTGCGCTACCTCAAGAAAAAGACGTATTACACAGGCAGCGCCGAGGCCTATATCGCCAAATGGACCGGTCGGGACCCCGATGTCCGTCGCCAGTACGGCCTGGGCTATCGGTTTTTTGGCGTTTTTGTTGAACAAGGCCGCTACCGACGGCTTCTTTCCCATCCGGGCAAGGCCTTCGGCATGTATTTCCTGCGTTTTCTCGTGGGCGTGATGTTTCTGGCCAGAAGACCACGCCAGGCCGGAACCGCGTAAGCCGTCCCCGGGACGCGCACCCAATCCGTCAAAAGGAGAACTCCTGTGGCAGTCGCCATCGTTACCGGCTCGGCCGGCCTGATCGGTTCGGAAACCGTCAGATTCTTCAGCGAAAAGGGCTTTGACATCGTCGGCATCGACAACAACCTGCGCAAGACCTTTTTCGGCGAGGACGCCGACACTTCCTGGAACCGCAAGCGCCTGGAAGACACCTACAAGAACTACACCCACTACGACGCCGACATCCGCGACAACGAGGCCATTGCCAAGATTTTCGGCCGCTACGGCAAGGACGTCAAAGCCGTCATCCACTGCGCCGCCCAGCCCTCCCACGACTGGGCCGCCTCCGACCCCTTCATGGACTTCACCGTCAATGCCAACGGCACCCTGACGATGCTGGAGAACTACCGCAAGAACTGCCCCGAGTCGGTCTTCATCTTCACCTCCACCAACAAGGTCTACGGCGATACGCCCAACTACCTGCCGCTGATCGAGAAAGAGACACGCTTCGAAATCGACCCGTCCCACCCCTACAAGGACGGCATCGACGAGACCATGTCCATCGACCACACCAAGCACAGCCTGTTCGGCGCGTCCAAGGTGGCGGCCGACGTGCTGGTGCAGGAATACGGCCGCTATTTCGGCCTGCACACCGGCGTTTTCCGCGGCGGCTGCCTGACCGGTCCGGCCCACTCCGGCACCCGGCTCCATGGCTTCCTGTCCTACCTCATGCGCTGCTGCATCAGCGGCAAGAAGTACTTCATCTACGGCTACAAGGGCAAACAGGTCCGCGACAATATCCACGCCCACGACCTGGTCAACAGCCTGTGGCACTACTTCGAAAAGCCCCGCGTCGGCGAGGTCTACAACATGGGCGGCGGCCCCTACTCCAACTGCTCCATGATCGAAGCCATCGCCCTTTGCGAACAGATCTCCGGCAAAAAGCTCAACTACGAGTACCAGGACGACAACCGCATCGGCGACCATATCTGGTGGATCAGCGGGCTCAAGAAATTCGAGCAGCACTACCCCACCTGGAAGATCACCTACAACGTGCCGACCATTCTCAAGGAAATCTACGAGACGCAAAAAGACGTCGTCGAGCACGAGTAGAGAAGAAAGAAAAGAAAAGAAAAGAGAAGATGCCTCCGGCGGCCGGGGGGCCACGGGCCCCCCGGTCCCCCCGTCCCGGCTCTGGTCTGGCGGGAAGGGCGTTGGCTGCCGGGGAGTCGGTTGGGTGAAGATGGGGGCGGAATTTGTCGTGACGCTGCCGCCGCTTCGCGGCAGGCTCGTCCCAAGCAAATTCCGCCCCC
>NZ_JBLODY010000011.1:0-79763 GCF_047785625.1 Solidesulfovibrio sp. C21 | reverse complement strand
TCGCCCGGCAATAAAGGGAAAACGGGAGGAACCACATGTACCCTGTGGAGTCCGTTGAAAGTTTTTGAAGGGGGTCCCGGGGGAAACTTTTTTCAAAAAGTTTCCCCCGGGTCTCGGGTTGCCAAGGGGGGAACGGACGATTAGGTGAGGAAAGGAGGAGGCTCCATGAAGGCGCAAACGCAACTTTTACAGCAGGTGCTTGAACTCGATCCCGTGTCGCGGGCGGAGTTGATCGATGCCGCGCTGGCGAGTTTCGACGCCGACGGCGCGCAGGCCATCGATGCGGCCTGGGGGCGCGAGGCCGAATCCAGGATCGACGCCTACGAGGCCGGCCAGGTGCGCGCCCGAAGCGCGCGGGATGTCTTTGAGGACCTTTCCCGTTAGCGCGGCATGAGGGCGCTTTTTCTTGATCCGGCCGCCCGGGAGCTTGAAGCGGCCGTTGCCTATTACAATGACGAATGCCCGGGGCTGGGGTTCGAATTCGCCGCTGCCGTAAAAGAGACGTTGGCCCGTATTCTGGCCAACCCTGACGCATGGCAGGCTCTGTCCGCAAGAACCCGTCGCTGCCGCGTCGCCCGTTTCCCCTATGGCGTCATCTACCAGAAGCGCGCGGCCTGCATCCTTGTCGTTGCGGTCATGCACCTGCGCCGGCATCCCGACCATTGGAAGGTCCGTACCCCCCCATCCCCCGTTGAAAGTTTTTGAAAGGGGTCCCGGGGGAAACTTTTTTCAAAAAGTTTCCCCCGGGCCGCCGGAGGCATTCTTTCTTTATGCGCAGCATCGACAAATATTCCATTCTCGGCGTCCTGGGGCGCGGCGGCATGGGCGCGGTGTTCCGGGCCCGGGTGCCGGTCGTGGACCGCATCGTGGCCTTAAAGCTCCTGCGCCCCAACGAGATGACCCTGGCTTTGTGGGGCCGCGAGCGGGTGCTGACGACCTTCCGCGACGAGGCCGCGCGCCTGGGCTCGATCCGCCACAAGAACGTGGTCGGCGTGTTCGATTACGGACAGGCCGGGGAGTGGCCCTATTTCGTCATGGAGTATTACGGCGAGTCCTTGGGCGCGATCATGGGCGAGACCTACCGGGTGGAGGACCCGAGCCGAAGGCTTCCGGTCCTGCGGGCCGTGGGCTACGCCAGACAGCTTCTTACGGGCTTGGCCAGGCTCCATTTCGCCGGCATCGTCCACCGCGACGTCAAGCCTTTCAACCTGCTCGTCACCGACGACGACGTGGTGAAGATCACGGACCTGGGTTTGTCCAAGGTGCGCGGCGAGACGTTTCGCGGCCCGGACAACATGAAGGTCGGCTCGCCCTATTACGCCGCGCCGGAGCAGGAGGACGACCCCGATGCGGCGGACGTCAGGTCCGATCTCTATGCCGTGGGGGTGACGTTTTTTCGGATGCTGACCGGCCGGCTGCCCGAGCCCGGAACCGGCGGCGTGGCGGATGGGGAAGTCGACGCCGGGGACGAGTTCGACGGGCTTTTCGCCCGGTCCCTGGCTAAACGCCCCCGGGACCGCTTTGCCGATGCCGCCGAGATGGCCGAGGCGCTTGAAGCCTGCGCGGCGGGCTGGTCGCGGCGCATGGAGGGGGTGTGCGCCGGAGGCGGGGCGCTTTGGGCCGCGTCGGACAACCATCCGGACGCCGCATCTCTGCGCCACGAACCGGCCCTGGTGTCGGCGCACGAGGCGCGGGAGGCCTTCGGGCTGGACGTGCTGTGGCGGCCGCGAAGCTGGTGGCCGGGGAATTTCGAGCCGGACGGGGAAGGCGCACTGCGCGACCCGGCAAGCGGTCTGGCCTGGATGCGCCGGGCCGCGCCTTACGGGCTCACCTGGCAGGAGGCGGCAACCTACGTGGACCGGCTTAACGCCGTCCGCGCCGGCGGCCATGCCGACTGGCGACTGCCCACCGTGCCGGAACTGATGACACTGTTGCGCCCCGAACCCACGGGCGAGGGCTACTGCCTGCCGACGGCCTTCAGCCAGCCGGTGCGCCGGGTGTGGAGCGCGGACCGGGCCAACTACGCCAGCGCCTACGCGGCGGACGTGGAACTCGGCTACGTGACCCGGGCGGATTTCTGCTGCCCCATATCGGTCCGCGCTGTGCGGTGAGGGGGAGAGTGAAGAAAGTGCGAGAGGGGAACCCTTTTTGGAAAAAGGGTTCCCCTCTCGCGCTCTCCCCTCCCAAAAACTTCTGACGGTTACGGATGGAGTGATGGTAATTATTTGCAACTATTGAAAGTCTTTGGGATGGGGGTCCGGGGGAAACCCTTTCTTCAGAAAGGGTTTCCCCCGGCTCTTTCATATCGGGCATTTTTCCTTGGTCGGGAGTTTTTTTCCGGTCAGGCGTTTGTAGAGGAATTCCTCCACGGGTTTGCCGCCGAGTTTTTCCAGCTCGATTTCGGCCCGGGCCGCGCCTCTGTGCCCGCCGGCCGAGCCGATGTCGCCGAACATCTTGGACGCCACGTGTCCCATGTTGCGCCCGATGCCGTCGCCCCGGAAGATCACCACCACCTGCTTTTTGATCACCCCGCACAGCATGTTCCAGGACAACCCGTGCACCCGGGCGAAGAAGTCCGCCAGCATGACCAGGATGTCCGGGCTCTCCAGGCTGTCCATGTACACGAACAGACCGCGTTGGCCGATAAAGCGCATTTTGCGGAAGGCCTTGGAAAAATACTTGAGCCAGTGGCGGTGGTACTCGCTGGAGATGATCTTGCGCACGACCTGCATGTCCGCGCTTTTGGCCAGATAGCTGAAGGCCTTGACGTCGGCTTCAATGAAATGGCGCTCGAAGCTCTGGGTGTCGGTCTTGATGCCGTAGACCAGGGCCGTGGCCAGCAGTTTTCCCGGCCGGATATGCATATTGTAGAGATACTCGGTCATGATGCTGCTGGTCGCGCCGTAATCGGGTCGGATGTCGGCGAAGGCGGCCTTGATCGGGAATTCGGACTTGATCGGATGATGGTCGATGATGAGGCTGAAGTCGCAGATCTTGAAATCCGGGTGGTGGGCGGGCTGGGAGTCGACCATGGCGAAATGGTCGTATTGCGCTTTGACCTCCGGGGTGAGCATGACGTTGGGGATGCGCAGAAAGCGCATCATGGCCAGGTTGTCCGGGCGCTTGATCTCGTTGACCCGGGCGATGCCGACGTCGGCCACCCGGTGGACCATGATGCGCCGCAGGGCCAGGGCCGAGGCCATGGCGTCGGGATCGGCATTGATGACGATGAGCCACTTATCGTCGCGCCCGAACATCTGCGTCAGCCGCGTCACCTCGTTGGTCAATTTACGAAAATAGCTCATGCGGCATTTCCCTTGAGCATTATGGCGCAGCCGGCCACGATAAGGCGCACGTCGGAGGCCATGGCGGCCACGGCCTGATTGAGCGTTCCGAGGGCGTCCGCGAAACGGCGCGTTGCGGCGTCGGCGGCAATGCCGCCCAGTCCGGTTTCGGTGCTCACCACGATCAGTTCCGGCCCGGCGGGGTCGGCGTAGGGCGTCATACCGAGGCTAAGGGCCGCGTGCAGCGGTTGCATGACAGTTGTGTCATGGCAGGCGAACAACCAAAAGTCCAGGCTGTCCAAAAGCACGGCGCCGCCGCGCGTCGCCTCGTGGGCCAGCACGTCCATGGCGCCATCGGCGGCCTCGATGACGGCGACGGAGGCCGGTCGGGCTTTTTTATGGGCGGCGATGCGCTCCCGGAAATCGAAATCCAGGGCCCGGCCGGTGGCCACCACCCGGTGGGGCGGCGCGGCGGCAAGAAGCAGCCGGTCGCCGAGGGCCGATTTGCCGGATTTGACGCCGCCGAGCAGGAGCCGGATCACGCCTTGTCCCTGCGGGCGGCATCGGGCGTTTTGCCGCAGGCCAGGGCACCCAGCACGGCCATGCTCTCCACCAGATGGAACGGGGCGAAAACTTCCAGCACCACCGTGCGCGGGCGCAGGTTGCCGAGCATCCAGACAAGGACGTCGCGGCCCTCCGGGGACAGGCAGGTCAGGGTGCGGTGGGCATGGCTGCGGCCCGGGGGCGGCCCCTCGGCCCCGAAGGGCGAGTAGACGTGGAGCATGCGCGTACGCTCGGCCAGTTCGGCCCGTTCGGTCGGCAACGTCTGGCCCAGGGCCAGCATGTGGCCGAGATCGAGGCACACGCCGCAGCCGGCGGCCACGGCCATGTCCAGCACCGCCCCGGGCGAGGCGTCCTCGGTATTTTCCAGCAGCACCGTGGCGGGGTCGCGGCCCGTGGCCGCCATGGCGGCCAGAAAGTCCTCCAGATCGGCCAGGCTTCGGGGCGGGTGGAGCACCATGGCCCAGGGCGAGAGATGGGCGGTTTTTGTAAGCAGCCCTTCCATGGCCGTGAACGCGCCCGTGCCGCCGCGTTCCCAGGGCAGGTCGAAGGGGAGGTGCAGATGGTAGTTCAGGCCGTAGGTCTTTTGGGGCAGGTCGTCCGGCCCGTAGGCCAGACAGCTGTCGAGTTCCAGCAAATACAGGCCGACTTCGGGCACCGTGCGGGCCAGACGCCGGCAATTGACCTTGGCGGTTTCCGGCCACACGCAGCTCGGGGCCGCCAGCCGCCAGGCCGAAGGACAGTTGCGATCTTGTATCATGTTAAAAATATTGACGATAAAAAATTGTTGGTAAAGCTTGAGCGCCCGGAAGTTCGGGCGTATGCAGTGCCGGTTGTCGTTATGTGAGCGGCCAGTCGGTTGGCCGCGTTTGCAATGGCGGATGTATCCCGCCGGTGTTTCAAGGTGATGGTGTCATGCGACAGATTCGTAATTTCATGCAGCACTTTTTCAATCCGCTGCACGTGTATTGCCGATTGCAGGACCTTGGCGTCAAGGCGCCGACGGCCCACCGGATGTCCCGGGCCTACGAACGCTATCTGTGGCGGTTCATCTGGTAGGCGCGTCCGCGTCGAAGAGGCCCAACTGCTTGACCTGGCTGACCGTGCGCGCCCGCAGCGCCCGGCGCCGCACCCCGCCGAGATCAAGGTTTTCCAAAAACCGCGACCGCTTGAGCATGAGCCTGCGGCCGAAGAGGTCGCGACGCAAGGCGTGGGACAGGTAGAGCCGGCTTTTGGCCCGGGTGAGTCCGACGTAGAAAAGCCGCCGCTCTTCCTCCTCGTCCATCTGTCCGGCCAGATGCCCGGGTTTGCCGCTCAAAAAATCCGAGCCGGCAAAGGGCAGGATGCCGTCTTCCAGGGCCGGCAGAAACACGGCCGCGAATTCCAGCCCCTTGGCCGCGTGCAGGGACATGATGCGCACTTTCTGGGCGCGCTTGCCCACCAGCTCGAGTTCGGTCTGGGTGGCCACGTGGTTGAGCAGCCCGGCCCAGCCGTCGTGGGCGTCGAAGCCCCGGCACAGATCCCGAAATTCCGGTCCCTGCCAGAAAAGACGGTCGAAAGGCGCGATGTCGCCAAGGTAGGCCGACAGCCCAAGCGGTCCCTTGGCCAGCACCCGGTCGGGCAGGGTGGGCGGCTTTTCCACGTCCGCCGGCGCGGGCAGGCCCAGAAGGCGTCCGGCCGCGGCCAGCAGCAGCCGCACCCGGGGCTCGTTCCAGTAGGCGTCTGCCTCGGGCGCGGCGCAGGGGATGCCGAAGCGTTCGAGGCTTTTGCGGATGGGGCCGATGAGCCCGGAAAAACGCACCAGCACAGCCAGATCGCCCGGGGCCAGGGTGTCGGCGGACAGGTCGCGGGCAAGGGTCAGCGAGGTGCCGCCTAAAAGCGCCTGGATGCGTTCGCCCATCCAGCCGGCTTCGCCGGCGGCGGTCGGTGCCTCGAACAACTGGATTTCGCTGGCCACGGGTGTTTCGGAGCTTAAGCGCGAGATAAGCGGCGCGCGCCCGGGAAAGAGTCCGGCGGCCAGGTTCAGGACCGGCTGGGTGGAGCGGTAGTTCTCGGCCAGGGTGGCGACTTCCAGATCCGGCCAGGCCGCGAGCAGCTCGGCCCGCACCCCCGGGGCCGCGCCCCGGAAGCCGTAAATGGACTGGTCCGGGTCGCCGATGGCGAAAAGGGCGGCCCGGTCGCGCCCGACCAGGGCGGCGATCACGGCCAGTTGCAGCGGCGTCAGGTCCTGGACCTCGTCCACCAGCACATGGGCGCAGGTCGGCTGTTCACTGCCGGCGACAAGCTTTTCCAGCCAGAATTCCAGCAGATCGGTGAAATCGAGCAGGTTCCAGTCGGCTTTCTGCCGGGCGTAGCGGGCGGCATAGAGCCCCGGGCCGGCGGTGTCGGCCGGGGGGAGCGGCGTGAGCCGTTCCCGGGCCAGGGACAGCTCGCGCCAGGCGGCCCGCAGCCTAGCCCCGGAAAGTTCCGGGTTGACGGTGGCGAAAAGGCGTCTGGCGGCTTCTTCGGAGAGGAGCACCGGTTCCTGGCCGCCGGAGGCGGTCCAGGCGGCCAGGCCCAGGGCATGCAGGGTGTCGGCCCGGGGCAGGGTGGGGGCGTTTCCCGAGGCGTCCTCTGGGGCGTCTTCCGCGACGCCGGCGTCGCGGGCCAGCCGTTCCCGGAGTTCCCCGGCCGCCCGGCGGGTAAAGGTCACGGCCAGGATGTCGCCTGGCGGCACACCGGCATCGAGCAGGGCCCGGATTTTGGCCAAAAGCGTATGGGTCTTGCCCGTGCCCGGCCCGGCCACCACCAGCTGGTGGCGGGCCTGGGACTCCACGGCCGCGCGCTGGGCGGGGTTGAGGCCCCGGTCAAAGGGCTTCGGCGGGGCCGGCGCTGCGGCGACTTCCGGCGCGGGGGGCGGGTCCGCAGGCGGATCGTCCTCGGCTGCCGGTTCGCGGGCGGCCTTGGTCCTGGCCGGCGTCGGCGGCACGGCCAGAAAACGGCCGACCTTGAGCTCGCGGCGCTCCTCGGGGGTAAATACCGCGATGCGGCCGTATTGGCCGTCGAACCCAGGCGTGCGCAAGACCCGGCCCCGGCGCATGCGGCTGACGGCCTCGGCCAGGGCGGTGCTCACCCGGCCGATCTCCTCGGCCGGAGCCTCGCGCAGCACGGTCAGTTCCGAGCCGAAGCGGGCCAGCATCCGGGCCACCAGCCCCCGGGCCTTGGCCGTCCTGGGACCGACGCCCATGACCTCGCCGGCCAGCTCGTCCAGGGGAATAAGGGACGTGAACCCGGGCATGCCTTCCGGCCGCACGGGCTCGGCGCGGTCGGCCAGATCGAGCACCCGGTGCAGCACGCCGAGGGTCATGGGCTTGCCGCACACCGGGCACAGCCCGCCGCGGGCCTTGGCTTCGGCCGGCTCCATGACCACGCCGCATTCCCTATGGCCGTCGAGGTGGTATTTGCCCTCTTCCGGAAAAAATTCCACGGTGCCGCAAAATTTCGGCCCGACACCCTGGCCGCGCAGCGCCCGGTAGATGCCCTCGAAAGAGGGATCGCCGGAAAAAATGTTGCATTCGCGGCCGAGCTTTTCGCCGGAATGGGCGTCGGAATTGGAGATCAGCCGGAAGCGGTCCAGGGCGGAGAGCGTCCAGTTCATCTCCGGGTCCGAGGACAGCCCGGTCTCCATGGCGAAGATTTCCCTGGCCAGGGACCCGTAACACTCCTCCACCGAATCGAAGCCCGATTTGGAGCCGAAAAGCGAAAACCACGGCGTCCAGATATGGGCCGGCACGAGAAAGGCCAGCGGGTCGGTCTCGAGGGTCATCTCCAGCAGATGGCGGCTGTCGAGGCCCAGGATCGGCCGGCCGTCGGAGGCCAGGTTGCCGACCTTGGCCAGCTTGACGTTGAGCTTTTCGGCCGCCTCGAAGGAGGGCATGTAGACGAGGTTGTGGACCTTGCGGACCTTGTCGCCGCGTTTGTAGATGGAGCTTATTTCCGCCGAAAGCAAAAAGCGCACCCGGCCGGCCGGATGCGCGTCGGGCAGCCAGGGTATTTCTCCGGCCAGGCCCTTGGGATCATTGAGGCGCAAGAGCCCGCTCTTGTCCGGGGTCAGGGCTTCCTTGAGCTCGTTAAGCCAGCCCGGGTGGGTGAAGTCCCCGGTGGCCACCACGGTGAGCCCCTTGATTTCGCCCCAGGCGGCCAGATTGTATGGGGTCAGCCCCTTGCTGGTGGCTCTGGAATGGCGGGAATGGATATGCAAATCGGCGAGATACTGCTCCATGGGCTTTGGCATACAGGGATTGGCCAACTGCGGCAAGCGTCGTGCGGGGCGTCTGCGGCACAACGCCGCGATGCCGCATGGCTGCAGCGCCGTGGACACAAAGGAAAGAGGGGCTGCGGCGGCGGTCCCGGAACACGTCACGGGCCGGCACACGCGCCGCGTCCGCGCGTACCGGCCCGCTTGGCGACTGTAGGGAGCATTTACGGCCGGGCGGCGACGGCGGCCTGCCGGATGGCGGCGTAGACTTCGAGGGGGCCCTGACCGTTTTTTTCGCCGATGGTCCTGATGGTGGCCTCGGGCGTGGCCGCGATGCCGCGCTGCGTAAGCCCGGCCACGATGCGCGCCGTGTCGAGGCCGTAGGTCTGGCACAGGTCGGACAGGCTGCGGTTGCCAGTGCCGGGCGGCGGCAGCTCCGGCAGTTCCTGGCCCGTTTCGGGCGCGAAGGCCTGGTAGAGCTTTTGCGGCGAGACGCCGTAGCGCCGCGACAGGGACAGCAGGGTGGCGTCAGGCGCGGCCGCGTCGTAGCCGGCCTTTTTGAGGCCCTTTACAATGACCTCCGGCGTCAGGCCGAGCTTGGGCGCGAGCGAGGCCAGGGGAGAAAGCTCGGCATGGCCGTAGGGCGGTTCGCCGTACAACCGGGCCGCGCGTTCCTTGAAATAGTCGCTGCCGGCCAGGAAGGTCGAGAAGGGCGGCAGCCCGGCATAGGTGCCGAGCCCCACCAGCAGCACGATGCCGCAGGCCGCAACAAAGGCCGGGGTGGCGATCACCAGTTTCCTGGCCCGGCTCAGATAGGCCACGATGGCCTTCCAATTGTAATAGGCATGAAGCGCCAGGGCCAGGAGAAAGAGCGTGCCCAGGTTGACGTGCAGGTTGCCCCACTGCGTCTTGTCGAGGCCCAAAAGTGTCCAGTCGGACCAGTAGGCGACGCGTCCCTGGGGGGCGATGTACAAAATGAGGCTGGTGATGATGGTGAGGGCAAATGCGAGCAACGCGACAAGGGACGTTATCTTGCGCATCATGGTTCTCCGTGTCCTCCGTGGTGTCGTGGCTTTGGGGCAGAGTCACTGGAAGGGGAATCACTGAGCCGTTTTTTATTTTTTCCGTGTGCAGTCCTGCCGCTCCTGCGGCGAAGACGTTCCACTCGGACTTCTGTTTGGACGATGTCCCCTCTGTTGTCGGCACAAGATTGTTGTCTCGTTCGGATTCACAAAAAGTAAAGCTGTTTTTTGCGAAGAGAGCAATAGCAACAACCGGGCCAAGGGAAATATCGCGTGGTGACGGGATATTTTTATACAGGCAATAAAAATGCGTATTGATTTTAAACAGTGGCGTGTGTGAAAAATAGACGGATATCAGAGTGTATTGCTATGGAATTTGACAGACGGAGGACACGGCGCGAGAGGCGTGAGAGGACGGGATGCGGACCGGCGGAGGCGGAGGGCAAAAAAAAGGGGGGACGCCGAAGCGTCCCCCCGAGTATCCGTGGGATGCGTCGCTGCCTAGTTGCCTTCGGCGGCGTGGTGCATCTTGATCTCGACCTTGTTGGTGAGACCTTCGTAGTACTTGCGCAGCTTGACCAGGACCTCTTCGCGGCCGAAGTGATCCGGAATCTCGCCGCCCTCGGACAGCATCTTGCGCAGCTTGGTGCCGGACAGGATGACGCGGTCTTCCTTGGTGTGCGGGCAGGTGCGCAGGGAAGCCATGCCGTCGCACTTGTAGCAGTAGAAGGTCCAGTCGATTTTCAGCGGCTGGCACAGCAGGGCCTTGCCGGGAGCCGGGCAGGCCTCGTTGACGTAGGGGATGCGGTCGAAGATCTCCTGCGCCTCGAACATGCCGTAGAAGTCGCCGACGCCGGCGTGGTCACGGCCGATGATCATCTTGTTGACGCCGTAGTTCTGGCGGAAGGTGGCATGGAGCAGGCCTTCGCGGGGACCGGCATAACGCATGTCGAGGGGATAGCCGCCCTGGACCACGTTCTTCTCGACGAAGTAGTGCTTGACCAGGGTGTCGATGCAGTCGACGCGCACTTCGGCCGGGATGTCGCCGGGCTTCAGGTTGCCGATCAGCGAGTGGATGATGACGCCGTCGCAGACTTCGATGGCGATCTTGCACAGGTACTCGTGCGAGCGGTGCATGGGGTTACGCAGCTGCAGAGCGGCGACGTTGGCCCAACCACGCTCGTCGAAGATGGCGCGGGTCTCGGCCGGGCGCAGGTAGACGCCCTTGTACTTGGTCGGGTACTCGCCCTCGGACAGGACGTTGACCGGACCGGCCAGGCAGACGTCCTTGCGGGCCATGACCATCTTGACGCCGGGATGGTCCTCAAGGGCGACCTTCCAGAACTTGTCGTCGGCGGAGTCGTCGCCGTGGCCCTTGTAGACCAGCTCGGATTCCCACTTCTTGTCGGCTTCGGTCATCTCGAACTTTTCGGTGACCTTCATGGTGGCGTAGATTTCGCCATTGCGCTCGAGGGTGATCTCCTCGCCCGCCTTGATCCCGGCGGCGTCTTCCTTGGTAACCGCCAGCATGACGGGAACCGGCCAGAAGGTGCCATCGGCCAGGGTCATCTTCTCGACGACGCTCTTCCAATCGGCCTTGGTCATGAAGCCTTCGAGGGGCGAAAAGCCGCCGATGCCGATCATGATCAGGTCGCCCTTTTCCTGGCCGGTGATCTCGACCTTCTTCAGGCCGGCGGCCTTCTTGAGTTCGGCTTCCTTCGCAGCGCCCTCGAGCAGGCGAATGACCAGACCTTTGCCTCCATGCGGCGGAACCAATTTGGACATGTAGCGCCTCCTTACCGATGATTTTGTTTAACGTTTCCGCGTTATACGTGGGTGGCCGGATGTAGTACCGGAGCCGGCCGTCCCCATGAGTGCACTTCGTATACACCAGGGCCAGGGGAATACCAAGTGAAAAATGTGTCAAACCCCACGAAAATGTCCCTAGGCCATGCCGCAACGGGCGGGTTTCGCTTCCGGCCCCGGCCTGCCCCCTCGCCCGCATTGACCTCGACACCGCCTTCCATTATGTGCCTAGCCGACTCCTGGCGTCGCTTCGCCAAAGGCTCCCTCATCCTATGGACATCGCTCGCATCCGAAATTTCAGCATCATTGCCCACATCGACCACGGCAAGTCGACTCTTGCCGATCGCATTCTCGAACTCACCGGCCTCATTCCCGCCAGGGAGATGCGCGAGCAATACCTCGACCGCATGGACATCGAACGGGAACGCGGCATCACCATCAAGGCCCAGACGGTGCGCATTCCCTACAAGGCCGCCGACGGGACCGACTACATCCTAAACCTCATCGACACGCCCGGCCATGTGGATTTTTCCTACGAGGTCTCGCGCAGCCTCGCCGCCTGCGAGGGGGCGCTGCTCGTGGTCGACGCCACCCAGGGCGTGGAGGCCCAGACCCTGGCCAACGTGTTTTTGGCCCTGGACAACGACCTGGAGATCATCCCGGTCCTCAACAAGATCGACCTGCCGAGCGCCGACCCCGAGGCGGTCAAGGCCGAGATCGAGGAGGTCATCGGGCTTCCCTGCGCCGATGCCGTGGCCGTTTCGGCCAAGACCGGGGCCAACGTGGACATGGTCCTCGAACAGATCATCACCAAGATTCCGCCGCCCAAGGGCGATGCCGACGCGCCGCTCAAAGCCCTGATCGTCGACTCCTGGTACGACTCCTACCAGGGCGTCGTGGTCCTGTTCCGGGTGGTCCAGGGCACGGTGACGCATGGGCAGCGCATCAAGATGATGTCCACGGGCGCGACCTTCGAGGTCATCCGCCTGGGCGCGTTTTCCCCGGGTCCCATCGACATTCCGAGCTTCGGGCCGGGGGAAGCCGGCTTTTTGTGCGCCAACATCAAGACCCTGACCGACGCCCGCGTGGGCGACACCGTCACCGCGGCCGAGGACGGTGCGACCGAGGCCCTGCCCGGGTTCAAGGAAATCAAGCCCATGGTCTTTTGCGGCCTGTACCCGGTGGACGCGGCCGAGTACGAGGTCTTAAAAACCGCCCTGGAAAAGCTGCGCTTAAACGACGCCGCCTTCACCTACGAGCCCGAGACCTCCCAGGCGCTCGGGTTCGGCTTCCGCTGCGGCTTTCTGGGGCTGCTCCACATGGAGATCATCCAGGAGCGGCTGGAGCGGGAGTTCGGGGCCAACCTCATCGCCACCGCGCCCTCGGTCATCTACAAGGTGGAGACGCTCTCCGGCGCGACCATCTCCATCGAGAACCCGAGCAAGCTGCCCAAGACCCAGGAAATCGCCACCCTCTACGAGCCCTATGCGCGCCTCGAGATCCACACCCCCAACGAGTACGTGGGCGGCGTGTTCAAGCTGTGCGAGGAAAAACGCGGCATCCAGAAGGACGTGCGCTATCTCACGGCCAGCCGCGTCATCATCACCTACGAACTGCCGTTCGCCGAGATCGTCTACGATTTTTTCGACCGGCTCAAGTCGGCCACGCGCGGCTACGCGTCCCTCGACTACGAGATCATCGACTACCGGGCTTCCGACCTGGTCAAGCTCGACATCATGATCAACGGCGACCCGGTCGACGCGCTGGCCGTCATCGTGCATCGCGACAACGCCTACTCCTACGGCCGGGCCCTGGCGTTGAAGCTCAAGCGCGTCATCCCGCGCCAGCTCTTCGAGGTCGTGATCCAGGCGGCCATCGGCACCAAGATCATCGCCCGCGAGCGAAACTCGCCCATGGGGAAAAATGTCACGGCCAAATGTTACGGCGGTGACATTACACGAAAACGTAAGCTCTTGGAAAAGCAGAAGGAAGGCAAGAAGCGCATGAAGCGCATGGGCAACGTGGAACTGCCCCAGGAAGCCTTTCTGGCGGCGCTCAAGGCCGGAGACGACTAACCGGCCCGCCTTTCCCGAACCTCCGACCACGGCCGGGGCGTCCGCGCGCGGCTCGCGCGGGCCTGCCCGTCCCGCCGCCCCTGAAAACAAGGAATCACGACGATGAACCCGAGATGGCAAAAGCTGCTGTTGGAATATCTTGAAGCCCTGGCCGTAGCCCTGGTGCTGGCCTTCGTCATCCGCACCTTCGTGGTCCAGGCCTTCAAGATCCCCTCCGGCTCCATGCTCGATACGCTGCTTATAGGCGACCACCTGCTGGTCAACAAATTCCTCTACGGCACCCGCATCCCCTTTACCGACAAGTCCATTCTGCCCCTCGAGAACCCCCAGCACGAGGACGTCATCGTCTTCGAGTTTCCCGAGGACACCTCCAAGGACTTCATCAAGCGCATCATCGGCGTGCCCGGCGACGTGCTGGAGATGAAGGACAAGGTCGTCTACAGAAACGGCCAGAAGCTCGACGAGCCCTACGTCAAGCACACCGATCCGGGCCTCCAGGCCCGTCGCGACAATTTCGGCCCCATCACCGTGCCGCCCGGAAAATACTTCGTCATGGGCGACAACCGCGACGAATCCTACGATTCCCGCTTCTGGGGCTTCGTGGACAAGGACAAGATCCGGGGCAAGGCCTGGGTCATCTACTGGTCCTGGGACGGCCCGTCCGACATCCGCTGGAGCCGCATCGGCCGCCTTGTGCGGTAGAGGTAGATAGGGGTGCCTCCGGCGGCCGGGAGGGGCGTTGCCCCTCCCGGACCACCCTACCGGGGGGCATCAAGCCCCCCGGCGGCGTGCAGAGGCGGAGCCTCTGCCGGGGTCCGGGGCGGAGCCCCGCCGCCCGTCCGGGGAGAGCGCGCATGCAAGTGAAAAAATGGTTGCTGCTGACGGCGATGACAGTGGCGGCCACGGCGGCCCTGTGGCGCATGCACCTGCCGGCCGCGCTCTTGATCGGCCCCATGCTGGCCAGCATCGTCCTGGCCCTTGGCGGCGGCGACATCGCGCTTCCCCGCGCCCCCTACATCCTGGCCCAGACCGTTGTCGGAGCCTTCATTTCCCGGGCTGCCACTCCGGACATTCTGCCCTCGTTTTTAAGCCGCTGGGCGCTGTTCCTGGCCGTGGTCCTGGCCACCATCGCCGCCAGCGGCGTGCTCGGCTGGCTGCTCTACCGCCGCCACGTCATGCCCGAAACCACCGGCATCTGGGGCACGTCCCCGGGCGGGGCCACGGCCATGGTGGTCATGGCCGAAGCCAACGGCGCGGATGCGCGGCTGGTGGCCTTCATGCAGTACCTGCGCGTGATCTGCGTGGCCCTGGCCGCTTCGCTGGTGGCGCATTTCTGGCAAGGGAGGGGCGGCTCGGCCTGGCTCGACGTGGTCTGGTTCCCGGCCCCGCAGTGGCAGACGCTGCTGCCGCTGCTCGGACTTTTCGCCCTGGGGGCGCTGGTCGGGTTCGGCACGCACATTCCGTCCGGGGCCATGCTCGCGCCCATGGCCGTGGGCGGGGCGCTGCACCTCTCGGGCGTGGCCATCGCCGAGGTGCCGGCCTGGCTTCTCGCCGCCACCTACGCCGCCATCGGCTGGCGCATCGGGCTTGGCTTCACCCGGCAAGTGGCGCTGCACGCCGCGCGCTCCCTGCCGGCCATCCTGGCTTCCATCGTCGCGCTCATGAGCTTTTGCGGCGTGCTGGCCTGGGTCATCGTGCGCCTGGCCGGGGTCGACGCCCTGACCGCCTACCTCGCCACCTGTCCCGGCGGCATGGACACCGTGGCCATCATCGCGGCCACAAGTCCCGTCGACCTGTCCTTCGTCATGACGCTCCAGACGGTCCGCTTCTTCCTGGTGACGTTCCTTGCCCCGCCCATGGCCCGTTTTCTGGCCAGCCGGGCCGTGCGCCTGGGCGGATAACGCCGGCCGGGGGAAACCCTTTCTGAAGAAAGGGTTTCCCCCGGACCCCCATCCTAAAGACTTTTAATGGTTACAGCGTGTTGTCGTTTGACCACCCGTAACCGTTAAAAGTTTTGGGGAGGGGAGAGCGCGAGAGGGGAACCCTTTTTTCAAAAAGGGTTCCCCTCTCGCATCCTTCCCCTTTCCGTTCCCTAAGCGAGTTCGTGGTATATCGAAGCGATGTCTTCCGGGCTCGGGCGGCGGGGGTTGACCCGGCTGCTGCCGTTTTCCGCCGCTTCCCGGGCCATGTCGGCCAGATCGCCCGTCGGCACGCCCACGTCGCCCAGGGTGCGCGGCAGGGGCAGTTCGGCGGCCAGTTCCGTCAGGGCGATGGCGGCCTGGCGCGAGGCTTTTCCCAGGTCCATGCCGTCGATGCATCGTCCGAGCGCCACGGCGATACGGGCCATGCGTTGCGGGCAGGCCGGCCGGTTGTAGGCCGCGACATGGGGCAGCAGCATGGCGTTGGCCGCGCCGTGGGGCACGCCGTAGCGCGCGCCCATGGGCCGGGACATGGCGTGGACGAGGCCGACCGAGGCGTTGGAGAAGGCCTGCCCCGCCTGCATCTGGGCATAGAGCATGGCCGCGCGGGCATGCAGGTTGTCCGGGGCGGTCACGGCCAGGGCCAGATTGGTGCCGATGGTCTCGATGGCGGCCAGGGCCAGGGTGTCGGAGAGCGGGGTGGCCAGCTTCGAGACGTAGGCCTCGATGGCGTGGGTCAGGGCGTCCATGCCCGTGGCCGCGGCCACCTTTGGCGGCATGGACGCGGTCAGCTCCGGGTCGAGGATGGCCGCCGCCGGCATGAGCGTTTCGCCGACCAGCAGCAGCTTGTACTTGCGGGCCGTGTCGGTGAGGACGGCGACCCGCGTGACCTCGCTGCCCGTGCCGGCGGTGGTCGGCACGGCGACAAGCGGCGGTCCCTGTTTGAGGCCGGTTGCGCCTTCGAGGTTTGCCAGCGGCCCGGGATTGGCCAGCAGACAGCTGATGGCCTTGGCCGCGTCCATGGCGCTGCCGCCGCCGAGGGCCACGAGCACGTCGCAACCTTTTTCCCTGGCCAGCGCCGCGCCTTCCGTCACCGTATCGAGGCTCGGATCGGATTCCACCCGGGCGAAGGGCACGGCCGCGACCCCGGCCGCCGTCAGCAGGGCGCAGGTCCGCTCCAGTGAGCCGTTTTTGGTCGAGGAGGAGCGGCCGGTCACGACAAGGGCCGTTTTCCCCAGGCGCGCGGCTTCCCGGCCGACGTGTTCCAGGGCGCGAGGACCGAATTGGAGGCGGGGCGGGGTGCAAAAAAGACGGGTGGTCGTCATGACGTTTCCTCCGTGGCCGCGTTCGGGCCGACGGTTATGGGCAGGGGCAGTTCCATGATGAAGGTGCTGCCGCGGCCGAGTTCGGATTCGGCCCAGATGTGGCCCTTGTAGTGTTCGACGATCTGGCGGCAGATGGCCAGTCCCAGGCCCGTGCCCTTGCGGCGGCGGCCTTCCTCCATCGTGTCGCCGGCCTGGGCCTGGTGGAACTTGTCGAAGATTTTTTCCAGGGACTCCCGGGGCACGCCCTGGCCGGAATCGGCCACCTCCACCCGCAGCATGCCGTCCCGCCGGAAAGCCCGCAGCCGCACATGGCCTTCGTCCGTGAACTTGGCGGCATTGCCGAGCAGGTTGACCAGCACCTGGCTTAAGCGATCGGGGTCGATCAAAAGCGCGGGCAGGTCCGGGGCCAGTTCCATGGAAAAGGCCACCTCCGGCTTGGCCTCGAAGTCGGCGCTGACGGCGTCGGCGGCCCGGGTGATGATCGCGGCCGGGATGACGGCGGCGTCGCGCCACTGGGCCCGGCCGGCCTCGATCTTGGACAGGTCGAGGAAGTCGTTTATCAGCCGGGTGAGGCGTTCGCCCTCGCTTTCGATGATGGCCAGGTTGGCGGTGATGCGCTCCGCCTGGCGGCGCAGGCGGTCGCTGCGTCCGTCACCCTGGGCGAAGGGGGCGAAGAAGCGGTTGAAGTCGCGGGCGATGAGCTTGGCGAAACCCATGATGGAGGTCAGCGGGGTGCGCAGGTCGTGGGAGACCGTGGCCAGAAATCCCGATTTGAGCCGGTCGAGTTCGGTCAGGCGCGCGTTGGCGGCCTCCAGTTCCGCCGCCTTTTCGGCCAGCCGGCCGGTGCGTTCCCTGACGGCCTCGCGCAGGTGGCGGTTGAGGATCTCCAGCCGCCGCTCGGCCCGGAGCCGGGCCGTGACGTCGGACAGGGTGCCTTCGGTATAAAGCGGGTTGCCGGAAGCGTCGCGCACCAGCCGGGTGTTGAGGCGCACCCAGATGGTCTGCCCGTCGCGACGCAGGAAGCGTACCAACAAGTCGGTCACGCTGCCCTCGCTCACCAGACGGCTCAGCATGTCGCGGCGCTCCTCGGGGTTGTGGAAAAGCTGTCGGCCGACGTCGGTGATGTCGTCCATGAGCGCCTTTGGCGAATCGTAGCCGAGCATGCCGGCCATGGCGGCGTTGGCCGAGAGGATGCGGCCGTCGAACGTGGTCTGGAAGATGCCCTCGGTGGCGTTCTCGAAAATGTCGCGGTAATTGCGCTGGGCGGCCGACAGACGCTGGACCGTGGACTGCATGGTGCGCCCGAGGCTTTGCAGTTCGAAACGCAGGTCCGCCAGTTCCGCCGGGTCGCCGGGGGCGTCGTCTCCGAGGCTGACCCGGGCGGCGTAGCGCTCCAGGCGCGACAGCGGCTGGATGATCCGCCAGCGCACGACCACGGCCAGGGCCAGGGCCAGGGCGGCATTGAGCCCCAGGATGCGCAGGAGGATGCGCAGCAGTGAACGGTGCAGGTCTTGCGCGACGAAGCGGCGGGTGGCGAACAGCTCCAGTGTGCCGAGGCGGGTGTTTTCGTAATGGATTTCGCGCCGCTCCCCGATGACGTCGGACAGGGCCGGCCGTTCGGTCAGGGCGGTGGGCTTCCAGTCGCGGTCCCGGGTGCGGCCGATGGAGATGCCCTTGTTACCTTGTTCGGTCACCACGACCGCGGCGATGCGTTCGTTGCGCATGACGCCGTCGACGAGGCGGGCGGCGTGGTCTTTTTCGAGATACCACAGGGGCATGGCCAGGTTGTCGGCGAGTTGGCCGGCGATGGCCGACAGGTCGTAGCGCAGTTCCGTGTCCAGGCGCTGCTTTTCGCCGGCATAATCCAGCATGCCGAAAGCGGCCAGAAGCAGGGTGTTGACGCACACGACCGTAAGCAATACCGCGCCGCCAACAGAGCGTGTCAGGGAGAAACGGGCGGAGGTCATGCCGTCGGGATTCCCGGTGGGGTTGGGGTCGCGCCGCCTTGAGGCCAAGGTTCGCTGTCATACGGAGGCTGGGCGACGCTACCATCGCCTCCGGCAAATGGAAAGGGCGGGTCGGGTAAAATCCTTGCGTGGACCGCAAGGCGGGGATATCGGTTATGCACCCATTCTATGTTCATAGCCCTGGCATGTTGGCCTGATTCGCAACCGACAATTGTCCATGAAATCTTTCCCGTCATCCCAAGTGAAGTGCCGGTGCCATGCCCTCGTAATTCACCCGTCAGGGCGTTGAGCAAACAGGTCCCATAGGCGCGAGGAATCTCCACGCCGGTCAGGTCTACCGGCCCAAGCATCGGCTCCACCGACACCCCCGTTTTCCACCCCATGCCTGCCAACTCCATCAGGTGCGGCATGCGCTCATCCGCCCGGGGCTGATCTTCGACGGTAGTCATGAGGATCGTGTTCGGGAGTGGGTACAGCCCGTTGGCGAATCCCCAATCCTTGTATTCGCCGGCCAGCCGGCCATATTCATCCCACTCCCCGGAGCAGTGGCCGCCTACGGCCTCCGAAAAGTACACGTCGGGATTGTCCATGATGATCACGCCGTCGTTGGCCGTCGCCCACCGCCTGATCATGGCCGTGGGCGGCTCCTGGCTGAAATAGGACCACATGCGTTCCGGGCGCTTGGTCAGGATGATGAACTGATGGCGCGCCTGCCTTTCCAGGTGTGCATTGGCCAGGATGATCCCAAAGACTTCATCTAAAAACCAATCCGGCACTGCCTCGTGGAACAAGTCCGTCATGGACCCGATGAAGATGCGGCGCGGTCGCTGCCAGCGGAGCGCCTGAAGCATCCTCTCGGAACGCAGGTTGACTTTGCCCGTCCACTTGCCATCCTTATGCGTCCCATCGGTCAAGGCCCCGAGCCTGCCCGCCATCCTGGCCGCGTAGCAATGGTCGCAGGCCGGCGACACGGGCGAGCAGCCGTAGGCCGGATTGATCGTGGCATCACACCACTGGATTTTTGATTTGTCGGCCATGGCTACACATCACCCCGTTCGATCTGTTCCACCAAGTTCCAAAGCCCATCGAAGACGACGCAGTAGCCCATGCTTCGAAGGTCTTTCACGACGTTGTAGCAAAACAAACACATCTTGCTTTCAAACATGCCTTCGCTGGTGACACCGACAAACTTTTGATAGTTTTCGCCAGAACGGATTTCCTTGCCGCACTCACTGCACTTGTGCGCCTTTCTGGCCGTGATGACTTTGCTGCTCAGGATGTCCAGATTCTCGCCTTCGCATGCACATGCACCCATGGTCGTTCTCCTTCTCGTGTCCCTGCGTCATTTCCTGGCCCTCGCAGGACAGGCCAGGTCGGAGGCGGGTGCTAAATACGGTCCCAGGTAGCCATTTTGACGACTTCGCCCGTGACGCCAGGGGAAAGAACTTCCTTGCCGAGCAGGCCATAAGTGTCGCCGTCAATCATCTGGTACGCGTGTTCTTCCACGGCTTGGCCGGCTATCTCTTCAGCCTGCTGCTGGGGGGCCTTGTCGTCGTCCACTGTGATTTCGACCTCTGCCGAGTACCGATACCGATAGGTGTGGATTGCCATGGTCAGATTATCCCCCGGTCTTCGGCCAACCACTCGGGCATCTCGACGGTGATGAGCTTCCCCCTGGTGGCGTCCTCGGGCCATTCGATTTGGCTTTTGGGCAGGGTTATTTCCCTGCCGCAGTACTCGATGATGATGGCCTCGTTGGTTTCGGTCCGAAACTCCAGGTCCTCCACCGAAATCATGTCCTTGCGCGCCACGACTACCCCTCCTCAACCTCGTCATCGCTCTCCGACGACTTCACTACCGACATCATCCTCTGGACAATGGATGCGACACCGGAACCGTCATAGAGGCCGTCTTTTCTCACTGGCGGGTCGAACTCAAATTCAACAGAAACGGTTGAATCGTTCTGTTCGCCCCTGATAACGATGGTGCATTTCAGGTCTCTCATGGCTACGCCGCCTTTTTGGCGGCCGTGGCCTTCCCGCTGGCCAGCTTGACCTTAACCTGGTTGTCGCCGGTCCCCAGGGTGAGTTCCTTGACACCCTTGGAACGCAGGAGATCGCCAAAGGCTTCGCCGTCGGCCTTGCCGAACATCTCCTGCAGGGGGTCCGGCTCAGGCTCCTGGAGCTTGAGTTGAAAGGCCTGGGCCGACTCGCGCCGGGTGACAACGGTGCCGTCCGAGGCCAGCGTCAACCGGCCGCCCGTGGCTTGAGCCGGCATCTCAGGTGAGACCTCGGCCAACACAATCATGGAGTCCATGTCGTTGGGATCGGGGGTGCAGCCGAGCTTGATCTTGACGGCGCTCTTGTACTTGTCCATGAGCCGGGACTTCATGTCATAGGCCACGGTCTGCAACGCCTCGGCGATGGCCTTGACGGTCATGCCCTTGTCGATCTCGATGAGCATGAGCAGGTTCTTCGCCGTACAGGCCAAATCGGGCGGCAGGTTGGCCTTTTTGAGGTCGTCCAGGAGCTCGCCCATCTCGTCGGCATAGGCCGTGACCTCGGCCGTAAGCTCAGCGTTTCGGGCCAGGAGCACGTCCCGGGCCCTGGCCTTCTCCGCGCGATCCATGACGCTGTCGCGCCAGAAGGCCAGGGCCACGTCCTGCTCATAAGGGACGGGAGCGTGGACGCCGGCGGCGAAGGTGGCCAGGGTCAGGTCCACGGGTTCGGCCTGGCTGTTGTCGGTAGCCGCGGCTTCGACATGGGCCGGCGAGGGCTTGGCTGCGACGGATCCCCCATCGGCCAGCTTTCGGGCCTTGGTCTTCGGCGGCACGGAGTGCAGCGGCGGGGCCTGGTGCTCGATGTTGGGCAAGTTCGGTTCGGGCATAGGGAATCTCCTCTTGTTGATTTTGGGCTTGGATGCCGGCCGGGCGGAGGGGGATTCCCGGCCGGGACCAAACCTCGACCGGGGGAAGGTCGAGAGGGGGCCTATTTTTCTTGGTTCCGCTTGCTGTTTTCAAAGCAGCGGTCACAGACGGCGATGGAATAGAGCTTATCCGCCGGGTTCGGGTTCTTGATGCTGGTGAGGTGGTCCGCCTCGGCTTTGCAGAGATAGCAACGCAGGGGTTCGGTCATGGGGGTAGGCTCCTTCCCGTTCAGGCGTTCTTCCCGTCCGTGGACGGGCACAGGCCGTTTTGGTCGCAAGCCGCGCACTCAACGGACAGCCTGACCGTAGCGCCGTTGTTGGGGCACTCGAATGATTCTTCATGGGGTTCGGCCGGCTGTTCCTGGGCGTCGGCCGCCATCTTTTGGGCTTGTTCGCACTGGCTGTAGCTCCAGTCCTTGGAATAGGCGCCGAAGCTTTTTTCGATGGCAGCGAGGTCCAATCCCGCGTCGGTGACAGCTTTCGCGGCCCCATCCCGCATGGCGGTCGTGGCCCGGGGCTTCTTCTGGCCGTTGGTGGCGGCGGGAGCGGTACCCTGGGGATGATCATCTTGGCCCTGTGCGGCACGCTTCAGGATGTCGGCGGTATGGTCGGCGGGGGTGGCTTCAGGGAGAGAATAGCCACCGTTGGCAGGCTCTAGCTCGTAGACGTCCCGGTTCTCTTCCTCGGTTTGCAGCCCCATCAGTTTTTCTGGGGCATAGAGCCGTCCGAACAGGGTGGCGGCTCGGTAGCGAAGCATCAGGTCGGGCATGGTCTGCCACTTCGAACCCTTCTTGGTGAGCCAACCTTCCTTGGCGGCCATTTCGATGGAGATAGGCGGGCTCTCCAGACGTTCCCCGGTCTCCTTCTCAATGGCCCAGGCGATGCAGGTCCGGTCCTGGATTTCGATGTTTTCCTTCTTCTCCTGCTTCTGTTTGTTGACCCAATTCACCGTCGTGACTTGGACCGTCTTGTTCACCGGTTCGCTGATCCGAAACCGCAACGGAGAGAAACGGCCCGTGGTGTTCAGGGCAGCGATGATGAATTGCGAAGACCAGGAAGGCCGGCCTTCGACCACATACAGGTTTTGCATGATCATAATCGGATCGGCTTCCAACCGCTGGGCCATATTGAGGGCGATGACGCAGTTTGAAAGGGCGGCTTCGTTTTCGACGAGAGGACCGAATTTGTCGTTCTTGTTTTTGATCCATTTCCGGTAGGCCTCCGGGACCAACGTGGAGTTGGCCAGCAGGCTGGCTGCCCGTTGCAGCATAGCGAAGCCGGCAGCGTTGCCGAACCCAAGGACAACGTCAGGGGAAGCTGCGGCAGATTCCTTTTTCAGGTCGGGCAGAGTCTCGCTCATATCCTCATCTCCTTGCGTGCCCAAGCGGGCAGGGTGATTTGCACAATATCGTCGGCGTAGGCCGGCCAATGATTTTCAGCACGGCAACTGGCCAGTGTTTCAAGGTTGCGGCGATAGGCCGCGCGCCCTTCCGCCACGTCTTTCGCCTGGAGCTGGTGGACACAACAGGCGAACGGAGCTTCCTTCTCGAAGGCGATGAAGAGGAATGTATCGGCGAATCCGCCGGCAGCCGCGTAGCCATCCAGGTAAAAGGCCTGCTGGACGTGATACCTGTGCTCGGCCACAGCCCGCTCAAATCCTCTCGGGCTGGCATCCCTGGCGCTTTTCAAATCCACGATGACGCCGCCACCCAAAACGAGGTCAGGCCGGCAGCGGCAGGAAATACCGGTTGCGGGATGGTCTTTGTCTCCTTGATCCGTCCAGAATGCGGAAACTTCTGGGGTGCCCCGGCAGGAAAGGAGCCCTCCGGCCGTGGGGTGGGACAGGACCGACTCCTGGATATGCCGCAGGGTCTCCATATCCTCGGTGGTCACGATCTCCATGCCGGCGTGCATCCGGCAGAAATCTTCCCACTCCGCTTTGCCTTTATTGGTGCGCCGGTTGATTTCCGGGGACAGGACCGTCTCTGCCGCAAAGCGATCCGGCTCCAAGATGGCGAGATGGCACAGCCGGCCGAACCTCTTGGCCTCGGTGTCCTTGTCCTGGCCGGAGATGTAAGCGCGAAAGTGGGCCGGGCTCCTTTCCAGGCGATCCAGGCCGGACTTGGAAACGGCGTGATGCGCATGGTAATCGTCGTGGGAAAGCCCCTGGACGATGCCGCGCTCGGGAATGGCAGTCATACCGCCTGCTCCCGGGACCTCCCCATGTGCAGGTAGCAGGCGACAACGGCCATCTGGAGAGCATTGCGCATTTCTGCCGGCGCGAGACGCTTAAACTTCTCGATGTCGGTCCGGTCTTGCTCAGTGAGCCGGGCGAGGACTGCCGTATGCTCGGGGGCGATGCTGGTGGGGATGGCGTTCATGCCGCCTTCTCCCGCAACTCCTGCTCGAGCCGCAGTTCGCGCGCCATGGAACCGGCCAGCATGACTTCCAATCCCTTACGCCGGGGCCAGGGGTCGCCGTGCTGCACCTGTCCGAAGGCCGCCGCGGCCAGACCTGCGATTTCGGCCAGGGCGTTGCTCATGGCCTCGCCGCCGCCCTCGAACTCGTCAGCGATGTTCAGAACTATGCCCATGGCGACATAGAGCGCGGCCACTCTCCCGGGCACGTCGGCGTCCGTGGTGGCGTAGTCCATGTTGAGAAGGTCGCGGAGAGCGCGCATGTAGACCATGGCCGAAAGCTGCGGCAGGGCCGGGACGATCCGAAAGTCTTTTCCCGCCAGCGGCATGGTGGAGTTTTCCGTGTGGAACTGCGCCGCAAACTTAGCGTGGTACTTCACGATGTCTTCTTCGTGAGTGGCCGTAAATTCGGGCACGAACTGGCCGGGTAACTTCGGTGTCTGAAATTCATACAGCATGGCTTATCTCCCTCCCCACATGCCGACCTCGGATGGCAAGCCGACATATTGACTATTGGTGCTTCCGCGCATGGGCGCGGAAATAAAAAAGGCGGCCACAACGACCGCCGCGATAATCGCCAGCCCCGCAAACGCGTGTTTTATGTCGTGCATGCCACCTCCTGAAAATATAAGGGCCACTCTATAGAGCGACCCTAAGTGTTGCGGCCCATCCGCAGGTAGTCTTCATCAAGCCACGACTATGGCCGACGCATAGACAACTATTTAGCTACTTCATCGTCCTCATTGGTATAAATGGGAGTTCTCGTGTGGTGCGGAATGGTTATCGTGGTCCCCGCAGGAACGATGACGACCTCGAACGCGTCGCCGAGCTGAGCGCGTAGAGCCTCCAGAAGTTCCCGTGTCGTGGATTTTGATTTTTGTTTGGAAAGAGGAGCAGGTGTAGCGTTAATCTTGCTAGTAGGTGTTTCCTGGTTATGACCCTCAACCAGATAGGGGGATTCAGCCTCACCTAGTATCCAGGACGGATTCGCGCCATAACGCCTGTACAACGTAACGAGCCAACCGTCGGGGATTACCTGCCGTCGTTTAGCGTCGGATATGCTGGACTGTTTGATGCCTAGGATATTTCCCAGTTCCGTTTGCGTCCGGCTCCCCGTAATGCTCTGGATCCGTTCCATAGCTATCTCAAAATCCATGGCGTCCTCGCTAGGTTTTGTGAACTGTCCATAGTTATGAGTCGGACAATTTCGGCTAAAGTTAATAGGTGATACACGGAGGTATTGATTCAGTCGAGTTTCAACGCGATGTCCCAAGTACTACCAATTGTGGCACCGCGTTGAATCCCGATCGGGGCCGACTCGTGTCGGCCCCGGCATAATGGCTTCCCCGGCCATCTCGGGGCCCCTGCGCTCGCCGGCTCACGCGGTTGTGCGCTGCTCTCGCTGCGTAAGGGGCCAAGTTGTCAAAGACCTAGCCTGTAAGGATTCCTTACAAGTTCAGTTCTTCAATTAGTCTTAATACCTGCCTTCCCCGCGCCTTTTGCGTCCTTCCGTCCCTTTGGGAGCGTCCCGCCTCTGGCTGGGCTCGTCATCCCGGTTATCCGGCTCTTGGCATCTGGCTTGGTTCCGGCCCGCCCACCCGTTCGCTACTGGCTCCGGCCAGATTGGCGCGGTGCGTTCGGTTCGTGGTGGGCGTCGTTGATGCAAATAATAGACGTAAGTCTAAAATTGTCAACAATGGATAGATACAAATCTAGTATACTGAAAATGTGGGATAAAATCGCGTATGATTGAGCGCTGTCGGGAAGCTATGAGCCAGATTGACGAGCGATGGACGGGATAGGGAGAGTGTTCGGGTGGATGTGTATCCATCCGTAGCGTTGGCTGCTGAGGACGGGGCGCTTTCAAACAGAGCGTCTAGTCATACCACTATAATGCCGAGGGGTTAGCATGAATAGTTGTTCAAAAAAATTGATTTGTTCAATATGAAATAAGAATTGCTAATGATGTATAAAAACTACTGATTTGATTTCCCAAGGGCATGAACATAAACAATCCCCATCAACGGGCGATGCAACCTTAGGGAGAGGTAATACTATGGAAGCGATAACTAATGAACATCGCGTATTAACGCATATGATTCAAAAGCTTAAGAATATTTCTCCGTATTCATCTAATAACTATGAATTAACTAAGATAGCAGGGTCATCAATAAGTACAGGGTATCTAGACGGTAAACAGGTAAAAAGGATAATATTTTACTTGAGAGGGATAGGATGCTCGTGGTGTAAACTAGATTATGGAGGTTGCTCCATGTGTGGCCATTTCCACGGCACAACAAAAGGGGATCTCATGCCAGAAGGATATCACCTTCAGCAGTTCAAAAGTGCCTATGGAAAATATGATTTTAAAGAATATCCGATTGTGTGTATTTATAACGCTGGATCATTGTTGAGCCGCGAAGAAATACGTGACTATGATTTCTCGGAAATATTAAAGATTATTGATTCCAATAGTAAAATAAAACATGTCATCATAGAAAGTAGGCCTGAATTTGTTACAGAAGAATCAATGAGTGTGGTGCAAAATTTATTGAAGAATACATCTGTTGAAATAGGGATCGGTCTTGAGTCAAGTTCTGAAGTGGTTCGTGACCTTTGTATAAACAAAGGGTTCTCATTTGAAGATTATGCTC
Organism: Solidesulfovibrio sp. C21; assembly: GCF_047785625.1. Classification (NCBI taxonomy): domain Bacteria; kingdom Pseudomonadati; phylum Thermodesulfobacteriota; class Desulfovibrionia; order Desulfovibrionales; family Desulfovibrionaceae; genus Solidesulfovibrio; species Solidesulfovibrio sp. C21. Next base: position 53,571 of record NZ_JBLODY010000011.1, on the reverse strand, counting down.
GTGCAGCAATAATTGTTAAAAAAAATAAATTTAAGTTGTTGACATATATAACAGTAAAACCACTTTTCCTGACAATAAACGAATCAATTGCTGATGTAATATCGAGTTTGAAAAAGATAAATGGGCTGACTGATGTTGTTTCGCTGGAGCCGACAAGTATACAAAAGTGGACGTTGGTAGATTATTTTTATTCAGAAGGAATTTACCAAATACCAAGTGGGTGGATGCTGAGAGATATCGTAATTGAAGCGAAAAATTTAATTAAAAAACTTGACTTTGAATTGCGTATTGGTGGGTTTGAATTTTACCCAACACCGAAGCTTTATGTTAGCAATTGCTATCGGTGTAATGGCGACTTGTATCAAGCAATAAATAATTTTAATGTTCACAAAAGTATCGAAGATATTTTAAACTTAGAGTGTGAATGTAGGAGTATATATGAAACAGAAAAACAGAATGAGTTGGCTTCGTTTCGAGACGCAAGTCTGCCTAGTAGGATATCAGAGATAATCGCGGAGAAGTTGCTGTCAAAGTATCGAATGTAAGTGAAAGGTAATTATCCTAACGTAATGTTGTGATAATTACAAAAAAATCAGATGGAGGTTCCCATGTCCCAGGCTGAATATCTCATCCCGTTTATCGTTAAGTTTATGGAGCCAATAATTTCCCGGGAACAAAAAATGACGTTATTGCGTTTTCGATATGAAAATGGAGTGGAGGGCTGTATTGGTATACGTGACGAAGCTGTCGAGACGTTGCGGCGTGCTCTTGAAAAAATAACAGAAAAGAATACCGACATGGAAGAGGTTGGATGAATCATATATTAATGGGTTAGCAGTTCACGTGATTTTATTTGGATTTCAGAAGTGAATTGCTTTAAATAATTGAAGTCAATATTCCAGCAATGCCAGTAAAGGTTGACGTCGATATATACACCTGGAAAAATGTCAACAAGTTCACCGTTTTTAAAATATTTATCCGCTTGCATATTAGGAACCGCGCCATAACCCAATCCAGATAAGACGGCGTCGAGTAAGCGCTCTGGTGAGGGCATGTAATGAGTGTTAAATTCTGGTGGAATCTTTTGAAAAATATTTTTGAACAATTTATAGTGGAGGTTATCTTTTGTGTTAAACATTACCGTTGGAGCGTCTGCGGCGCTGGCATAACTGACACCATTCCCAAACCATTTTTGGCAAAAGTTTTTATTTGCAGCAAAACTATATTGCATACTTCCTAGGTAATGATACGAGCATCCCTGAATAAGTTCATTGCTTGCGCTAATGCATCCAACTACCTCGCCATCTTTAAGTAACTTACGAGTTTCATCTTGATCGTCAACGATTATATTGATTAACACATTGTTTTCAATTGTAAATTCGCTGATAATGTCGTAAAACCACGTTGCCAGACTGTCAGCATTAACGCCGACAGTAAGCACTGTGTATTTATTTTTTGCACCGGAGAGTACATTAGATAGTACTTCATTCTCTAGGCACTTAACTTGCTTGTAGTGTTTAAAAAGCTGTCTACCTGCAGAGGTGGCCCTGGGGGGGGATGTCCTTACAATAAGGACTTGTCCCATATAGTCTTCGAGTTGTTTAATACGTTGCGAGACAGCAGATTGAGAAATGAATAATGATTTTGCAGCCTTTTCGAAGCCGCCACAATCAAGGACTAGACCAAATGCCTCTAGCAAATTGTTGTCTAGCATTTATTGCATCCTTATATTTTAAAGAAGGGACATATTAAATGGGAACATATTATCTGCCTATCGGCGTAGTTGTCTTGTCAAATGTCCTTTATCACGTATTCCAAAAGTCAATACCACAGCAATTTAACCCGTTTATTTCACTTATTATAACTTACATTACGGCTATATTTTTTTCTTTAGCTTTATTCCCATTTTATCCATCAAATACACCGCTCATTTGGCAGCTAAAACTATCAATTTGGCCAAGTATCGCTTTGGGGTTCGCAGTTGTTGGCCTAGAGGTTGGGTTTTTACTTGCCTACAGATTGGGTTGGAATATAAATGTTGCTTCAATTGTGTCTAATATAACCGTCGCAGTTTGCCTTCTTCCAATAGGGTTCTTGATTTATAAGGAGAGTTTTACAAGACTTAATTTTTTCGGAGTTCTACTTTGTATTATTGGTTTGATATTAGTTAATAGGTAAATTGCAGTGTCGCTTTAATCCTTGCGCCCATTATTGACGCACCCGCGCCTTCATTATTCCTTCTTTAGTAAATGCGATTGGTTGGACTTCAACCATCTGCCCAATCCCAAGGCTTTGCCGCCCCTCTATCCGCATAGTAAACCAGAAATCCTTACCCTCCTGCTGGAACCCGAATGTGTGGTCGTTGATCACCTCAACTACACGTCCATGCATCCATGGCCGGGTAGGCTTTTGGTGCGGACCAAAGAGAGCCACCGCCGCGATCACGGCAAACGCAAAAAGCCACACGCGTCCGAGTATACGCCAACGGGCTTTCAATAGACCTCCAGTCTGCTCTACTGTAGCCCCTGTTTTGCGCATGGTTCCGCGACAAACGGGTTGTGGTTGCCCTGTATTGACTCTATTCGCTTTGCCCGTGTGCACTCCCATTGAGTAATGGGGTACATTTTATCCCAGGCGTCCATTAGCTTGTTTTGAGCTTTACTCATTTTATAGCGTGGGTACGCCCACTGCATGTATTTATATGTCCTGGCGATTCTTCCGCGTGCATTTGCAGGGGGCTCAACCTTATTTCCCTCAATCTTCATGGGACAGGAGCCAAAACTTGATGCGGTGGATGGCAACATGGTGAAGTTAAAATTGCTCCGTTCTGCATTAACACAACCTATTGCCGGGTAAAGATTGTACATGTCGCTTTGCATGTATCTATATTCCATGCTCACCTTAGATGCGCAGTTTCGCCCTTTAAATTCTTTCCCTTTATTATCCACGCACTGAGGATCGCCATCACGCCATTCTGTAAATGTCCTCCCAAAATTTTCAGCTGGGACAACATGTTCCCATTCTATCCTGCCACACCGCTTGACATGCTTATCCGTATGAAATCCTGATGGGAGAGCAACATTCTTTCTTTCGTCATACTCAGCACCACAATATATCGTTTGACGGTGATCGTAGTAGATTTTTTGCTCGAGAAGTTTCTTTGTTTTGTTGAACGAGTCAATTTGAGTGTTGCCATTACCGACGGCCCATGCGGGGATTGAAAGAGCAAGAATCGCTAAAAGCAGTGTAAAAATTCGCATATAAGTTCCTGGCATCGCTTTTATTTCACGTGATGCTGTTCGCGATAAGCCTTGACCATCTTGTCAGTGACATCTTTTGGGTAGCAGAGCGGCGACCGACCGCCCGGCCGGCTGTATGCACTTCGCCCCCCACAACGCCGTCCATTGCGCATGGTGTTGTAGGGGCAGGGGCAGTTGCCAGGGTAAGACTGAAGCGACTCTTTGATGATCATATCGCGGACCTGCTGGTCCGTGACGGCAAAGGAAGATGCGGGGATTAAAACCAAGGCCAGCACAAGAAGAAGACTCTTCATGACCATGCTCCGGTTTAATATGTTTTACTTTTCCTCTTTAAAGCTCTTTTCCTGCCCATAAAATTTTACCTAAAATTGCAAAGTCATCTTGCCCTGCAAAAGGGACATGGACATCTTTGTGTTTTTTACGTTCGTTATCACCTGCAAAAAGATGCTCATCTGGTGTTTTTTTGTATCTTTTTATGTAAAGTTCTCCTCTCCATCTGATGGCGTATACCTTGTATTCAATTAGTTTTTTTGCATCATCGCTTTCATCGATAAGTACAATGTCTCCGTCATCTATTGTGGGAGACATAGAGTCGTCAAAAACACTCATTACCTTCAAATTATTAGGATTAGCTCCCTTACTTGCTATCCAGTGTCTCAAGAATGCGAGTGACCCTTCAATCTCACCACTTGTTTCAAGAGAACCTCCACCAGCTGCCAGTTTGGTCCTTGCCTTAGGTATAAAAACATATTTTGTCTCATCTGGCTCATCGTCCTCAATAATTCGCAATCCACATGCATCTGCCAGCCGACCCAATGCTTCAAACTTGGGGAGGGTTTCTTTTTTTAGCATTCGACCCAAGCCGGTCTTGTCATAATCAGCAGCCTCGGCAAGGCGCGAGTCTATGCCCCCAAAGCGCTCTTTATGGGCCTTTTTGATGGCCGCAAGTAGGTCTCGTGTAAATCCCATATTGTCACTTCAGCAGAAAGGTAGACAATTGTCTATGGACGTATATCTAGTGATCGCATTGACAATTTAGATATGTGTCTACATAATTACCCCCATGAACACCCGGATTGTCACCCAAGAAGACCTTGTGCGGTATTTTTCGACCCCCGGGGCTCCTGCCGCCAGCCACTTAGCTGAGGCCGCCGGGGTGGCTGTTCAGTCCATCACACGGCCGTGGAAAGGGGAACGAGGACGCTTCCGGTGTGGCGTTGATGTCAGCGCTAAAATCGGGAAATTCGTTCTTGACGGCCATCCCCTCCCATCTGCGCCTTCTTCTGAACCTCAGCACCCCGAGGAGGCTGCGTGATGGCTCATCATCCGCTGCCCTGCCACTGCGTCCTCTGCGGCGGCGATCCGCCAGGGGTGCGAATCGTCCACACGCTCATCATCTGCCGGCCCTGCATGGAGCGCCCCGGGGCAAGCTACCCGGACACGTGCTCATACTGCCGCCAGGAAGCCGTCTGCCATCACTGGCCGAGCCTGCGCGGGGCTGGCGGCCTACCCATTTGTGAAACGTGCCGGGTCAAATTTCTGGCTCAAATACAAGAAGCAACGGCGGCTTGACCGACTAGGAGACCACCATGACCGACCATCAATTCGAGTGCCACATGCAAATGCTGTCCGCCATCCTCGAAGAGTTACAGAGGATTTGGGGCCTGCTGGAAGTGCAACAAGCCCCCAAAGATAAGAAAAATATCAAAGATTCAACGAACGCTATGAGCGGCGTTGAATACGCCGAACGGAATCAATAAATACCAAGCTTAGACTGAATAGCCTTCAGCATATTGAAATTGTCGATAGCGATAGCGGTTCCTTGAATTATGACACAAGTATCCTCGGAATTAAATTTACAGTCTCGCTTTGGGCAATCCATTTGCCGGCCGGTTGAGTGCGTCGTGTTTTCGTTCGGATAGAATGGGCATTTTTTGAACATTTCGTCTTTCCTCTCGGTTTGGGTTTGGGTCGCACCAATCCAATACCGAGGGGAGGGGCGGAAATAAAGGGCAGCAAATGAGTGTTTCGTCTTGGGAGTCCTTCGATACTCCGGCCAATGTCGGCCGCGCGTTATGGGCACTCATTCTGGACCATCTTTCCGCACGGCCCCGTCGCCTGGATCGCCTGGCCCTGCCATCGGGAGTGCCGGACGCCACTGGATGCTGCATCGCCCACCAAACCGTGACAGCGCATAGCGGATCATCTCGGCCCGGGCACTTTCAACCTGCGTCGCGGCCGGAAATGTTCGGCGGCGCCAGATGACAAAGCTCATGCCCACCAAGCGCAATGTGAGCTTCAGCGCCTTGTCCCCCTTACGCCTCCGAATGGACACGTGCAGGTGCAGCATCTCCACGTCAGGCATCGGAGCCGTACGGGGCCGGCATGTCGCAACGGGACCACGGAAGTTGCCGTATTGCCTCCTGGAGAGAGGGCAGGGCGGTCGCTTCGATGCCGATGTAGGACTGTACTCCGGTTTCGGCCACGTAGTGCAGCAGAGCCACACCATCGTGGTGGCTGAAAATCGGGTCAAGAAATTTTGTCACGACGATGCTTGGCCGAGAGCATCCAATTATTTCCAGCCCATCCAGCACTTGGTGCAAGCTGTCAACAATGGTTACAGGAAAGCGGAGGCCTATGACGCCTTCCGTCGTTGTAGCCTGCACAAAAAATTCCCGACCATTTTTGGCCACAAGGCTGTCAAACTGGATAAATTTTAACTCTTTCATCGCAATTCCCGGAGGTAGTTATGGGTTTGTTCAGTAAGTTTTTTCGCAAAAATGATGAAGCGATAAATTTGGACCTCATTCCTGAGGTCACAATTGACGATGTCACAGAAATCGAAATGCCGCACGGCGCATTTCGAAGGAAAGGACAGAAATCTGAAATGGTGCGCGTCACCATGACTATGAACCAAAAGACGTTTGAAGAGCTGCGCCGCATGTGCGCACAGCTCAACGTCAATGCTTCACAGACGATGCGCGCCGCCTTTCATCATTCCAAACCTTCATTTTGGACTCATCCTGATATGATTCCGTTATTCGATGAAGATTTGGATTGAGCAATACTATTCGAGATGTGATTTGTAAGAAATTAAGGGCGGTTAGCGATGGAGAGTATGAATCAAAAAGGGGCGAGTGGACGCGGACGAGGAGCACGTACGCTTCCTCCGTGCCCTGGCTGCGGCGTGGCGCTGACATGGTCAATCCCGGAGCCAGGCAAGCTCCGGCTTGGCTGCGCCTGTCATTCTATCGATTTCGACACGTCAACTGCGTCTCTCGATGACGTCGCTGCCCTCAAGATCGCGGCGGAAGAAATCCTTCGCGGGGAGTATGCCAAGGTGATGGCTATGGCGGCCGTGATGGTACCGGGACAGGAGGTGAGGCAGTAATGCTTGACCTCCTTGGCTTCCTTCCCGACCAATCCCTTACCCTGGCCACCTTCTTTTCCGGTGGCGGTCTTGCGGATGCTGGTTTCGAGGAAGCCGGCTTTAGAGTGGTCTTTGCCTGCGAGATTGATCGGCAGGCCCGGGCCGTTCATCGCCGCCATTTTCCCAACGCTATCATGCGGCACGACATCAAGGAGGTGCGTGGCTGTGACGTCCCGCCAGTTGACGTTCTTTTCTTCGGCTCCCCCTGCCAAGACCTGTCCGTCGCGGGAAAGCGCGTCGGGCTTGAAGGGGTTCGAAGCGGTCTCTTTTTTGAGGCGATGCGGATCGTTGACGAAATGGCTGCGCCGCCTCCTGTCATCATCTGGGAAAATGTCAGCGGAGCCTTGTCGAGTCGAAGTGGACGGGATTTTGGAACCGTGCTCCGGGAAATGGCTCGGCGGTGGAGCGGGATCGCTTACCGAGTTCTGGACCTTCAGTTCTTCGGAGTGCCCCAGAGACGCCGTCGCGTCTACGTTGTCGGACATTCTGGAGGCTGGGAGCGTGCCGCCGCGATACTTTTTGAGCCCGAAGGCCTGCGCTGGAATCCTCCGACGCGCCCAGAGGCGGGGCAAAACGCTGCCAGCCCAGTTACGGCAGGCGCTCGGAAGTGTGATCGCGGGGACGGGAACGATAACCTCGTTGCTGGACCTCTCGGGGGACGAAGCGACCGGGGAGGATGGAACGACGATTTTGAGCGCAGCGGCGCATTCATCCCCATCGCCTTCGGTGGGAACAACACGTCCGGCCCCATAGACGTTGCCACACGCCTAGGCTGTAACGAGACTGGCAGCGGCTACCGGCTCGACTTTGAGAGCGACACGCTGGTCACGGGAACGCTTTGCCCTGGCTCCAAGGCTGCGGGTTCTGCCACCCAACAGGACGCGGAACAGGGGCTGCTTGTTGCCCATGCCCTTCGCGGCGAGGGCTTCGACGCCTCCGAGGACGGCACGGGACGCGGCACTCCGCTGGTGCCAATAGCTTTTCCCGCAAGACTTTCCGGCACGCAATGCGCCAAAGCCGTCGATCTATCCCCGGCCCTTGGCGCGTCAAACCCAGTTGCTGTTTCCCTGCGCGGACGCAACGGCGGCGGCACGGCGGAACTGTCCGGGGACCGCTGCCCATCCATGCGCGCCAGCAAGGGCGGAGGCGACAAGCCGTATGTCCTGACGCATAGGGCCGTACGTCGACTCATGCCCGTGGAGTGCGAGAGGCTTACCCGTCCCTTTTCGCCAACGTGCGTCGCCGGGTGGCCCTCAACATGAAGCGGGGGTTTTGCAGCGAGACAGCGCAATACCTGCTGACCATGGCGGGCGTGATGTCGCCCCAGGCCGAGGCCATGACCCCCGGAGAACTGCGGCAGGCGCTTGGCCATGAGGTCACTTTGGCCGCGTACACGGCCGATTGCGAATCGGTCGAAGTCGGGGGCGTCGCATGAGTGACCTGGACGTCGAACGGCTAGCCGACGCCCTGGCCGAGAAGCTCCAGGGCGGGAAATGCGGTCAGCAGGCCGCATGCTGTGCGAAGTGCAGTCTTACCCCGGAGGAGCATGCCGAGCAGCACCGTGCCATGTCCGGTGCGCTCAAAATGCGGTCGGTGGTGGTGGTCAAGATACTGGAATGGGGCGCCGTCGCCATCGTTGCGTGGGTCGCCATGCGAATGGGGTGGGTCGGCACTCCCCGACCGTAGCAGCAACGCCAAAACCTCGCGGCGGCTGTCCCGGATCGTCGGGACCAACCCCCGGCCGCCGATATGCCCCGCACGCCAAATCAGTCGGGGTGAACGGATAAACGGACGCCTTGCAATGGGCACAGAGCCCGACCGGGGGAATCCGAGCGTTAAGCCCCGGGATATAAATCAACGATCCTCGGGTGACGCACGGCAGGTCCGATAAATCGCGAGGCATAGGCACAGGCAGGATCAGGGCTTTTTTCTTTGCTTCGGGGGAGAGGTGCACGTGATGAGCGGGAAGAGGAGCGGCTTGAACAAAAAGCAGACACGTTTCGTTGAGGAGTACATTGTGGACCTCAACGCCACGCAAGCCGCTATTCGCGCCGGTTACAGCCAGAAGACCGCCTATCGGATCGGTCACGACCTCCTTCAAAAAACGTCAGTTTCCGAAGCGATACAGGCGGCTATGGCCGAGCGGTCCGAGCGGACCCAAATCACGGCCGATGGCGTTCTTCAGGAGCTCGCCCGGCTTGCCTTCTCGGACATCCGCAAGGTGACGACGTTTGGGGCTGCTGGCGTCACGATCAAGGAGTCTGCCGAGATCGACGACGCCACGGCCGCGGCCATTTCCGAGGTCAGCGAGACCACCACGCAGTTCGGGGGCTCCCGCAAGGTCAAGCTGCACGACAAGGTGAAGGCCCTGGAACTGGCCGGTCGTCACCTGGGCCTGTTCGAGAAGGACAAGGGCCCGGGTGCCGCAGTCCTGAACTTCATTTCCATGTGCCCCGAACCGGCCCCACTGCCGGATGAGTTCAAGCCCCCGGTGGAGGATGGCCAGGGCTCCCAGGACGGCCAGGGATGAACGTCCAGGCCGAATACCGCCCCCTGCCGAAGCAAGCGGCGCTCCACGCCAGCCCGGCAAATGAGATTCTGTACGGCGGGGCCGCCGGCCCGGGCAAAAGCCACGCCTTGCGCATGGAGGGCCTGCACTGGTGCATGCGCATCCCGGGCCTTAACGTCTACCTGTTCCGCCGCACGTTCCCCGAGCTCGAGAAAAACCACATCCTGCCATCCCAAGCCCATTTCCCCATGGGCGTCGGCGTCTTCAAGAGCCAGGCCAAGCGGTGGGACTTCGTCAACGGCTCCAAGCTTTTCTTTGCCTCCTGCCAGTATGAGCAGGACGTTTTCGCGTTCCAGGGGGCGGAAATCCACCTGTTGCTCATTGATGAACTGACCACGTTCACGGAGTTCCAGTACGACTACCTGCGCGGCCGTCTGCGCTGCGCCCTGGTCATCCCCGAGCAGTACCGCCACAAAATCCCCGGCATCGTCTGTGCCTCGAACCCCGGCGGCGTAGGGCATGCCTTCGCGAAGCGGCGATGGGTGGATTTCGTCAAGCCGATGCAGCTCAAAATGGCCGCCCCGGAAGAGGGCGGCATGCTGCGCACCTACATCCCCGGGCTGCTCCAGGACAACCCGATCCTCATGCAGCGTGACCCGGGATATCTGGCGCGCCTGGATGCCCTCCCGGAGCCGTACCGCACGGCCTACAAAGACGGCAATTGGGACATCTTTATTGGCCAGGCCTTCGAGTTCAGCCGGGATCGGCACGTGGTCAAGCCCATGCCGATCCCGGAGCATGCGCCGCTCTATATGACGTTCGATTGGGGCTATGGCGCGCCGTTCGCCCTGGGCTGGTGGTGGGAGGATGCCGACGGTCGGCTTTATCGGTTCGGGGAGTGGTACGGATGGAACGGCACGCCCAACCAGGGCCTGCGCCTCGTGGATACCGAGCTTGCCCGGGGCATCCTGCAGCGGGAAGAGCGGTGGGGCCTGAGGGGGCGGCCCATCGTCCGTTTGGCTGGGCCGGACTGCTTTTCCAAGAAGCCGGATTACAAGGGCGGTGGCCAGGGGCCGAGCACGGCCGAGGAGTTCGCCAAGGAGGGGGTTGACCTGACCCCGGGTGACCCTTCGCGCGTGAATAAAATCCGTCGTTTCCGGGAACGGCTGACGCTGCCCAAAGACGGCAGCGCGCCCATGCTCCTGGTCTACGAGTCCTGCGAACAGTTCATTCGTACCATCCCCTTGCTGCAAATCAACCCCCTGAACGTCGAGGACATCGACAGCACGGGCGAGGATCACATCTACGACGAGGCGTGTCACGTCTGCATGCTGCGTGCTCCGGCAGGCGACGGCCTGACGGCCGGGGCCAATTGGGGGCGCAAATCATGACCGACAGTGCGACGACAGCAATGCGTCTGGCCGGGCTGGGCGTCTACGCCAACGTGGCCGAGGACGGGACCCTCTGCTTTGTCTCGGACAAGACGTATCGCCAGTGCGCCGGGTGCGGCACGGTATTTTCTGTCCCGGGCTATCTGATGGGGCTTGTCGGGGTGGGTAAATGCCCGTTTTGCGGTTGCGACAAAACCATTCCGTTGAAGGAGGTACAATGAACGTCCAGGGTTCTGCGACATTCCATAATGTACCACCTATCCCGGAGGAATGTGATGGTGTTGATTACTCGCCCTTCCGTCATGCAGGAAAATGTCCGAGATGTGGAAAGTGGGTGAAGGCTCACACGACCAAGCCACCGGAAGGGAAATGGCGGACGCGGTATCATCGGTGTGCTTGTGGAAAAGCATTTAAAAGTCTAGAGTCGGATCCTACGCTTTAGAGTATGACATAAAAAGGCCAGGATATGATCCTGGCCTTTTGCAACGGTACGGAAGCGACCTAAGCATATGCTAGATTGCTTTGTCGCGATTCTGTTTCAAATTGAAAACGTTTTTTGATCAGGGCGTTTATTTTTTGCGTAGAGTTTGTAAACCAAAGATAGGTTTTGAGTTCTTCAAAAGACATGAGCCCTAAGAGCTCTATAAACGCTGCATTTACAAAGGAAGAAGTCGTGCTGGTTACTCCTTCAAAAGAAACTGTAACCTTGCTACGCCTCGTAATTAAGGGGCTGATAACCTTAAAGATGGCATCGCCATCTTCCTCAGTAGAGCAGCGAACAACGTAGTCGAGTACACGCACTACCATTCGAAGCCCTCCTCTGCATCCACGATGAGAGGAATATTGTCAGTTTTTATGACGAAGTCAATCATCGTCCCTGGATAAGGTGCCGACTGGTTTCTCACAACAGGGGCGTCTGTTGCAGAGCATCGGACAAATCCTTTTAAAGAATGGATGGTTACAGAACCTCCTGTCGGTCCGGCGATATTCGCGATTATGTTGTCTAGGCCTGCGCCTCTGTTTTTTGGTGTTGATTTTGTCGAAAATCCCTCTTGCAGGGCCATTGTAATTGCTTCTCCATCTGTTGTGTCAGGAGCTACTTTTCTTACATTGAATGGGATTCCAACTCCAAAATCAGAGACTGACAACATAAAATAATCTTTGTAGTGCTGAGCAAAAACGCACCCAGTATCTACTCCAGAATGATCTCTTATGTTGTTGAATATTTCTCCAAAGCACATTTCAAATTCAGGAAATTGATTCTTGATATCCATACTGAGCCATGAATTGACCTGTGGTATTAGAATTGTGTCGAGAAATTGAAATGAATCGCTAAATTTTAATAGGGTTAAAGGAAGAACTCTTCTTTGTGTGGATGGTGATTGGAATAGCTTTTCTCCTAGAAATATATCGAAAAAATTAACATCGTCTAAGTATCTGATTGGGTGCGTCTTACTTCCGCATGTGCCTGTCTCTGGAAGGTCACATAAAACATCAACTCCGTTGGCCTGCATCCAGCTTGTTGCATTTAACAAAACACATATTCCTGCGGGCTCGATAAATTTTGTCAAAGTCTTAAAATCAAGCATTACCTTTTTATGAATTGGATTGCCATTGTCGTCTATGATTTGCGAAAAAAAACCATACATCGTGTTCTTGTTGAAACGCTCTGGAAGCGGAATCGTGACATAATCGCTGTTATTTTCCATGCGGCCGCCATATGTTATAATGCCTATCATTGTTGTATAGGCAAGTATGGGTTTTTTAGGAGGGCCAAGAGCTTAAATAAAAAATATAAATAATTTTATAATATGAACCTCTAAACTGCAATATGTTTTTATCTGGTGATATGGGAAAACTACCCGGATAAAAATTCTAGCAGAGGCATCACGAATCATGCCTTGTTCCTCTGTCAAGGACTAACACCCTTCCCTTTCTCCTTATTCTCGCTCTCATGGGGCCTATGCCCCGCATGCACCAAATCCACATTCCCGGCCGCGACGTAGGCCCCTCGAACCGCGAAATCGACCGGATCGAGGGGACCACAACGTTGGCGGTCCCGCCTTCATCGGTCTGGCGAGATGTCGTCACCGGAGTCGATTACGCCTCCATCGCCGGTGGACTCGCTTGGCCGGCCCACCCCGCCCCTGGTGCGCTGGTTGTTCTCGGCCTGCGATGGGCCCCGGGCGACCGGCGCACCTACCATGCGCTGGCGGAGGTGGTGCACGACAACCTGGACGAACTCCTCAAAAGGTACCTGGCCCTATCGGGAACATGGGCCCTTGATGCTCCTGGGAAATGGTTTGGGTCGTACGGCATGAACGACGAACCGGACCCCTACTATTCGTATTCCCTCGTCTCGTGCCAGGCCTCGGGCAATCTGTTCCTCCTCACCGATTTGGCGTGGCAGCAAAAGGATCGGTGGCGAGTCTACTGCCAGCGCATCTTCGATGCCATAGGACCATCCGCCAACCTCTTCCCCGAAGGCCTGCCCGGCATCATGGCCGAGGGCACGCGGTTCACGACCATGTGGCGCGGGGGCACGCTGCCCGATCCCGCGCAGCACCCACTTATGGCGGCCCTGGGCCGGGCCTTGGAGGGTTTGGACATGGTCCAGCCTCCCCGGGACCTCGTGACCGTTCCGGGCCAGGTCTACGGAGATCCCTGGGACGATGCCGCCCGAGGTTCGCATACGCCGGCACCCGGTGATCTCATCGCCACAATCCCCGATTTTGACGCCCTCACGGAGGTGTTCTCGTGACCGTGATTCCTCTGCCGCTTTGGCAACTTCTGGCCATGGCCATTGGCCTCATGGCGCTCCTCGTGGGGGCGCTCATGCTCGGTTGGCGTCTCGGACGGGAGAGCGCGGGTCGGCCCATGTTCCAGGCCACGGCCCGCCAGCCCAAGCCTACAGCCGCCTCGTTGCTCCCGGATGAGGATCCATGGGCCAAAGCCCAAGAGCCAGGGGGTGACGCATGAGCATGGTTCTCGTGTGCGAGATGTGCGGCACCCAGCTCGGCACGTTTGAGCCTGAGTCTCTGGCCATGCCGCTTGCCGGTGCCATGTTCGGACCTCTCGGGCCCGGGTTCGCGCCGCCCTTCGACCCCGCAGCGACCTGGGAGTTCCTACTTTGCCCCATGTGCCACAGGCGGGCCATGAGTTGGGACATGAGCGCGCCCGACCTGCTGCGCCCGGACCGCCTGTTGACCACGGATGGCTACTGGATCGTCGGTCGGGGCCTGGAGACGCCGCCGCCGGCGCCCTATGTCCACAACTCGGAGGACCTGGCCAGGGAGTGGGAGGCGGTCGAAGCGGCGCGCGCGGCTGTTCGGCAGGAGCCCCCGGCGGCACAAGCGCAGCCGGCCACGCCGGCCCCGGTGCCGGCCAAGGCCAAGCGCAAGGGCAGGCGGTAGCCCATGCCCAACGACGTTTCGCCCAACATCCTCCCCCCGGCTGACCAGCCCAAGGACGTCGGCAAGGCGGTCCTCGGGCTGTTTCTCGATTGCATGGCCGACAGAGAAAGCAAAGGCCTGCCCGCGAGGTGGAACCGTAACTACCGCCTCGGGCAGGGAGTACATTGGGAACGCACGGCCAGGCAGGCGGGCGTGCCTCTGACCACTGCCAACCTGCTGCACCTGCACCGCACCCGCACAGTCAACACGCTCACGAACAACAACCCCACGTTCAACGTGTTCCGCGTTGGGCCGGAAGGTGACGAGGACGTTTTCCAGACCATCGGCCGGCTGGCCGATTACTGGTGGGCGGAGCAGGAGCAGCAGCCCGTCTTCGAGCAATCCGTCATCAACGGCGAGACATACGGCGTGACCGTGGAAAAGGTAGTCTTCGACCCGAACCTTGAGGGCATCGGGGAGGTTGAGACTGTCGTCATCGAGCCTTGGTATTTCGGGATGCACCCCGTGGATACCCGGGACATCCAAAAGGCCAATGCTGTCTTGCACTTCCAGGCCATGGACATTCGGGAGGCGCGCCGGCGCTGGCCCAAGTTCGCCGACAAGATCAAGGCGGATGCCCAAATCCTGGAGCAGGTCAACGACACCCGCAACGAGGTGGTGACCGGCTCCGCCGCGTCCGGTCTTCTCATGCGCTTCGCCGGGGCTGTGAGGGCTTTTTTCAGTGGGCCGGCCTCGAACCAGGCCAACGGGCAACAGGACAAGGTCCTGGTCATCGAGTGCTGGGCCAAGGACTACACGCAGGGGCCGGACGGCGACCTCTACCCCGGGAAAATCCGCTGCGTGACCGTGTGCAATGCCGGGACGCTGGTGCTGGCCGACCGGCCCAACCCGTCCATCAACCCGACCATGGACCAGGCCGAAGCCGCCAAGACGTGGCTGTACGATAAATTTCCGTACAGCCTGGCCGTCTCGAACATTGATCCAGCGAGCCCGTGGGGCAGCAGCGATTTTGACCAACTGGCCAGTCTCCAGATGGAAATCAACAAGTGCCTGTCCCAAATTACCTACCACAAGGACCAGGCGGCCCGGCCGAAGATAATCAACCCCCGCGACTCCGGCGTGCCCAATGAGGCGTTTTCCAACCGGATGGGCATCATCAACCCGGTTTCGGCCGCGTTGTCCCAGTCCATCCGGTACATGGAGTTCCCCAACAACACGGCCGACATCCAGGCCGTCATGGGCATCTACAAAGAATTGTTGCTGCAAATAGCCGCCACGTTCGACCTTGAGCGCGGCGACACCCCTGGCCAATCCGTCATCGCCTACAAGGCGTTGGCCGCTCTTATCGAGCAGGCCTCCACGATGGAGGCCGGCAAAATCCGGCACTACTCCAAGCTCATCCGTGACCGTGGGCGCATGTTTTTGAGTCACGTGCAGAACTGGTACACCGAGGAACGGTGGATCAGCTTTTCCGACGCCGACGGCCGCACCACGCCGATGAGCATCAACGGCAAGCTGATGCGCGTCCCGGCCCGCCTGACCGTCGTCAACGGCTCCACCATGCCGGTCTCGAAGATTCAGCAGCGCGAAGAGGCCCTGGAACTTTACAAAGAGCAGGCCATTGACCGGCAGGACCTCCTGGAAAAGCTCGAATACCCCAACGCCCGCGAGGTTTCCGCCCGCATGGCCGCAGGCCCGGCCGGGCAGGCAATTCAGAACCTCGTTGCCGCTGGCATCATCCCCGCCGAAGCCGCCGACCAAGCCACGCAGATTGCGACTATGGACCCGAAGGACGTGGCCAAGGCCGTGGAAGACGGTGAGATCAAGCCGGCCGACCAGGGCCAGCCCCAAGGCCCGAGCCCCGAAGAGCAAGCCGCCTCCCAGGCGCAGGCCATCGAAGCGCAGAAGGGGCAGGCCGAGATCAAAAATACCCAGGCCGACACCCGCCGCAAGCTGGCCGAAGCCGCGAAGCTGGAAACGGAAACGGCCCTGGCCGGCAGCCGCGAACAGCGCGAATCCGCCGACGTCGCGCAGAAAATGCAACATGACCAGGAAGTCCACAGGCTGGGCATGGTCAAGGCTGTCGGCGAGATCAAGCGCGAGTCCGAGTCCCACCGGCATAAAATGGACATGGACAGCGCCGAGGCCGGCCGCCGGGCAGTTGAGACCGAGGCCAAGGCACGCGCGGCAGCTGCGGCCGAGACCACCCCGGCCCCCGTGTCCCCGCCCGAGGAATCCCAACCCGTAACGCCGCCCCCGAGCGGCCCCGAGGGAGGCATCAATGCCGCTTTATGATTTCGCGTGCCCGGCGTGTGGCCGCGTGACTGAATTCATCGCGCCCATGGAGCAGCTTTTCGCCGCGTGTCCGGACTGCCATGCGCCGGCGCACCGCATCATTTCCAGCCGGGGTGCCCACCGCAGTGATGCGGAGTGGGTGGCGTCCTGCACGGTCGGGTTCGATCCCGAAGACACCCGCCCCGAGGTGCGCGCCTACCTGGCCAATCCGTCCGATCGTCAGGCCCTGGCCCGGGCCATGCGCGCCGCCGGCATCCGCCACAAGGACCACGGCGAGGACGAGGCCGCCAAGCACGCCCGCTCCGCGATGGCGGACATGGGGCCGGTCACGCGCGAGGTCTACGAGCGATTCCAGGCCCGTCACGGCCGTTAACCCATACCCACAGGAGAGATGACGATGCCCGATCTGATTTCGACCGTACCTGGGGACATCGGTAGCGGCGGGCCGACCCTGCCGACTGCGGACCCCGCGCCACAACCGGGCCCGGACACCGGAGCCCCCGCGCCCGGGCCCGGGCCGGACACGCCGCCCCCGGGCGACAAGGGGGGGAGTGACCCCGGGAAGTCCGGCGCGCCGGCATTGGACACCGATACGCCGTCCGCCCCCAAGCCCGATGCCACTCCGGCTCCGGCCGCGCCGGCGGAATCTCCCGAGGTGCAAGGACTGCGTGGCAAAATCGACGCACTCACCCAGCTTGTCGGCCAGCTCATGCCAACCAAGCCGGACACGCCCGCAGCCCCGCCCAGGGATTTCGCGGGGGAGAAGGCCGCCTTGGATGCTGACTTCAAGGCCGAGAAGATCGACGCCACCACCTATTCCACCAAGGTCGGCGAATTGGCCATGGCCCAGGCCGAGGCCAAAGCTTCGGCGCTTATCAACCAGGGGAACCAGAACACCGTGGAGCAGGTCCAGGCCGAACTCAAAAAGGCCCAAGACGCCACTTCCTGGAAGGCCCTGTGCGATGCCAACCCGGGCCTGTCCGGCTTCGAGCGGTCGCCCGAGTTCGCCGCGCTCAAGGCTCAAAACCCTCTCCATGATCCCTTATCGGCCTACCTGACGCACCAGCTTGCCGAGGCCAAGGCCGCCACCGAAAAGGCCGTCACAGACGCCGTAGCCGCCAAGGAGAAGGAGATGGTCGAGGCGATCCGGGCCAAGGGCCATGCGGCTGTGCTCGGCAATCCCGGGGGGCAGGCTCCGCAGGGAGGCCCGGACTTCGCCGCCATGCTCAAGGAGCCGGAGAAATACGGTGGAATGGCCGCCGTCCAAGCGGCCAAGCTCAAGCACATGCGGGCCAGCGCCGGCCGGTAGCCGGTCCAAAGGAGAAACAACATGCTGACCTTTGAAGAACTCGAATCGATCACAAACGACTATTTCGCCGCCGCCGGCGGGAAGGCCGTGGACATCTACTTCCGGGATTCGTTTCTGCTCGACCTGCTTATGAACAAGAAGCGGGGCCTCTTCGAGCGTCCGTCCGGCGGTCTCAAAATCCGCATCCCCCTCAACTACTCCGGTGCCGAGGGCGGTTTCTTCACCCGCTCCGACCCGCTGTCCTCGGATGACCGCGAGAGCATCAACGCCGCCTACTTCCTCTGGAAGCACGGCTACGGCAATGCCACCGTCTACATGACCGACGAACTGGAGAGCAGCGGCGACTACGCCGCCATCCAGTTCGTGAACCAAAAGTTGGAGAACGCGCAGAAGACGTGCACTGCCTGGCTGGCGAAGACCATCTACGCCGACGGCACCGACACCGCGCCGACCCTGACCGGTCTCGGCTCCCTGGTCAGCACCGACACCAGCCGGCCCTATGGCGGCATCGCCGAGGCCGACTTGGTGGCCGACGACGGATCGACCCCCTGGCATGCCGTTTTCAACTCCGACGCCGAAGCCATCAGCCTTGAGGGCCTGCAAACCATGCGCTCCTCGGCCAAGCTCGGCGACGGCGCCACCGGCAAGCCCAACGTGGCCGTGACCACCGAGACCCTTTACAACAAGGTCTCCCGCATCCTCCAGGTCCAGCAGCGCTTCGTCAAAGACGAGGACACGGCCAAGGCCGGTTTCACCCATCTCGTCTACGAGGGCATGACCCTGGCCGCCGACGACTACTGCCCGGCCGGGCACTGCTACGCCATCAACACCAACTACCTCGGCTTCGCCATCCACCAGGACGGCTTCTTCAAGCGTGTCCCTTGGGTTGACCTGACCGGCCCCGTCGGCCGGACCATGAAGATCCTCTGGCACGGGAACCTCATCTGCTCCAACCGCAAGGCCCACGCCGGCCACAGCAACCTGTCGTAACACGCGACTCGAAGGAGACACCGATATGTCCAAGCCCATCAAGACCATGTTCAGCCACGGCCTGTTCGAGGCCAAGGGCTCCACGCCGGAAGCCATTGGCACCCTGCGCATCCTGGCTGATGGTCGGAAGTTCCGCCTGGCCAAGGCCGGCGCCGCCGCGCTCTCCCCGGGCAAGCTGGCCATGGCCCCGGCCGCCGTTGCGGATCACATCAACCGGACCGGAGTCGCGACCAAGGTCGGGGATGCCCGCATCGAAATGACCGTCGGGGCCACGGCCGTCGGTGACGGCCAGTACGCGGGCGGCTACCTCCAAATCAACACCGGTCCCGGTGCCGGCATGCAGTACAAGATCCAGTCGCACGGCACCTGCGTCGCCTCGGGTACGCTGACGGTGGTCCTCGAGGAGACCATCCGCGTGGCCCTGGACGCCACGTCCAAGCTGTCCCTCATCCCGTCGCCCTGGATGGGCACGGTGGAGAGCGACACCGAGGAGGGCGTTCCCGCCGGCATTACCCCGTGCCCGGTCCCGGCCGGCTTCTACTACTGGGCGCAGACCTCCGGCCCCGCCGCTGCGTTGATCGCTGGCACCCCGGCCGTCGGCTCCATGCTGGTGCCCGGGGCTGTGGCCGGCAGCCTTTCCGCCATGAACGCCACCCTGGACATCGATCAGCCCGTTGTCGCCAAAACCATGGCCACGGCCGGCGTGGACACCCAGTACAAGCCCGTGCTGCTGGGCATCGAATAAGGAGCCGCCATGTCCATCACCGCCAAGCAGACCGGCGAGACCATCGAAGGAGACCAGCGGGTCCTGGCTGCCATCACGACGGCGATTGCCTGGCATGTTCTGGCGCGGCAGGCGGTGGCCGCAGCCTGGCGGATTTTCGCGCGCCGAGAGCGTGTCGCGGGCTGGCGAGTCCTTACAGGGGGCGAGCTTGGGGCGGGTTGGCGGATTTTCGGCCGACGGCAGGTCGCAGCGGCCTGGAGAACCATGGCCGCCCTGACGCGTGGCAGCGCTTGGCGCATCATGGCCGGCGCTTCCGTGACCAGCGCCTGGAGAATCTTCACACAGCGCACGGCAACCATGTCGTGGTCGATTTTACAGGCCGGGGCCTTGACGGTGCAACTGGCATGGCGCGTATTGGGCAGGACACAGGCAGCGACGGGCTGGCGTATTTTCGACCGGCAGCAGGTAGCCACGGGTTGGCACGTCCTGGCCAGTGCCAAAGCGGTCTCCGGTTGGCGCATATTTCGGCAGTTGGCCCGGGTCATCGGCTGGCGGATCGGCGAGGCGACAAGCGCGATGGGACACGAGGCAATCCACCTTAACAGCCCGATTTGCCGGGAGATGCGGGGGGCATCGACGGTCACGCGGGAAGTGAAATTGCAGTCGAAGGTATGGTGAACGGAAGGAACTGTGTGAAGGTGGCCAGTTTCAAGAAAAATAGCCCCGGTCGCCCGGGGCGGAAGGTCGAGGCACGGTAGGAGGTGGCTTGGATGGCTTGAGAAAAGAAAAGGCCCGCACAAGGCGGGCCTGAAGTGATGGTAACTGGTTATGGTTCAAGAGATTCAGTTGGAGGCTCAGGAATAAACGACGTAGTTGGCAGATAGACAGGCGGGAAAGGCCCTCTGGAGGTGATAGTCAGGAGGAACTCCCTCGCAGAACCATAAAGCATTGATGGAGCCAGGATACGCAGTAGTTTCTGAATCTTATCTTCTTCAAGGTTTGGCGGAAGACGAAACAAGCCGTTCACTTTTAATGTGATATCCTCTGCTCTAGCACCATCAGCAGTTTCATTGGTTATCGTTAAAACAACCATGTAGAGGTCATTTTCTTCCTTATTAGCAAAGATATCGACCTTCTTGGTGAAGTCGTAGTTGAAGGCCTTCCTAGATTCAATGTTTTCCTGATTCACATCAGGATTCATGGCCACATGTACTTCGCTAAAGAAGTAGTTCTCCATAGTTAAAGCTGGAGCCTTAGTCTTCTGGTCAGCCATGATTATACCCTATATTATCTTAAGCCGCATTAACAAAGTCTGAGTCAAACGACCGGAAAGTCTCAATCTCAATTTTGGAGAAGTTGTTACATTGGGGGACTCTGTTATCCTGCGGCGTTCTAACTCTCCAGAGCCAACTAATGGTTTCGGTTTTCGAGATGATTTTCGTCTTAGGTTTCGCACCCAAGGCGTTCAGGATCTTCACAAGCGTTTTTTGGGTCATATTCACGTCACCACTCAGAATCTTGGAAACGAAGGATCTACTAGTTTCCAGGCGGCGGGCCAGTTCAGCTTGGCTGATATCGTGTTGCCCCATGTATTCCACAATCTGGTCGGAGAGATCTCCAATGTAGCTGTAATAATCCCACTCGTCGGGGCTAATCTTGGAAACGGCCTCGGCGAGCTCGCCGTAGAACGTCGTATTTCCAATTTTATGTTCCATTGTTTAACTCCGTTAAGGCTAGAGTTATAAATCTGTTAGCCCTTTTTAAATCTGACTTGCTGTGTTCGTCCTTCTTTTTTCTGACACATAGAACAATAACAAATCCAGAAGTGTAAAAAAAACCAAGAAGCCTTATCTGGTGCGATTTAATTTCATATAAGTATTGTTCATTTTGTAATTTGTGGAACTTTTTCCAGTTAGAAGGAAAACTTCCGAGCTCAATATAATAGTTTATTATGCAAGCTAATTTGTTGATTTCATGCTGTTTGATGGTCGGGCAGTTGCAAAATACCCCTTCCAGCCCCTCCGGGGTTTCCGCCCAAAAAAGAACCTTATGTTCGTTTCCCTCGGCAACTATTTTCGTGGGCATTCTGTTAACCTGCAAGTTAACACTCGCTGGGAGTGTGTCAACGAATTAGGTTTACTCGTCAAGCTAATTTTTGCGGATTTTCCCGCAGGATTTTGCCAGTTAGCCGAATTAAATGACAAATTAGCAGGTGAATTGGCGTGGTCTCCTGGCTCGAAAGCGTACGCCCGCAACACCCCATCTCTCTCGAATTTGATCGGCTGGACCTTAAGCAGTTGTCCAACCCTCAAGCTGTCGCCCCTCAACACGCACAGTAAACCAGAAATGCTTGCCATTCGGCTGGACCCCGAACGTGTGCTCGTCAACTACCTCGGCCACACGCCCGCGCATCCATCGACGGGTAGACTCTTGGGGCTGACCAAAGAGGGCCACTGCTGCGATCATGGCAAACGCGGAGAGCCATAGGCGAGCAAGCATGCGCCAACGTGTTTTCAAAGGCTCTCCGCCTTGCGCAAAGTCCCGCTCTGAGTTCCAGGAGGGCGACCCACTTTCTAATTTATTTTTACCGATTCTCTTATACGTCTCCAGACGTCAAGGCCCGGAGAGGGCTTTCTTTTCCCGCATCGCTACGGCAGAGGATGGTATGCCATCCCCATTCGACCCACTGGCCTGGCTGGCCAGAAAATCGACGACGGCGTACTTGGATGATGCTGGCCAAGTGTGCTTGCGCTTTGATCGAGAGGTCCGCTTCGAGGATCGCAAGCGCATTCACCGGGTAGTCGAGCGACATTATGTGGGGCTGCTTCGGCTCCAGTTGGACGTTCCCGAGGGGACGCGCCCCCGGACGGTACCGCAGCTTATGGCGGCAGGCAGAATCAGGATCGGGAAGGATGGGCGATATGTGCTAGGGTAGGGGGAGGTATTGAAGTAAGCGGTAGTACTTGCACTCGAGACGCGCCGTAGATGCCGTAGAGAGGAGTGGACGAGGGAGAAGGCAACAAGCTCGGAAGCTGTCGACTACAAAGCGGTGGCTACAGTCTTCAGAGCAGCGAGGCAGATTGCAGCTGGCAGTCCATCATCAGACACAACCTGATGCCATTGGCGTGGACCCTTTGTAAGCATGACACGCCATCGTCCACCCGTTTCGCTTTGCATTGTCCAAATATAATTCTGTTTATCATAATGATGCACCACTTCCAGGGCTGCATTTATATCGGCAGAATAGCGTGGCGTATCAGCTCCTTCGATTTTCAACCCCAAAATTTCTTTTGCTACGCGATGGTCCATCTCATCCGACATGCTCTAACTCCTCGGGGTCGAATCTGGGGATTCACCTATCATTTTCCCTTTGTCGGTATTATCAGGCGAGAATGATTTTTTGCCAATAAAAAATTGCGAGACCTGTGCTGAGAGATTAATCGGGTGAAAGGGAGGAGGTAGGCTGAATGATTGCGGGATAAAACTGGCGTGATTGCAGGATGCCCGGTCTTGATGAGAAGGGCCGGCAACCTCTCCCGCCGATAATAAGCTTGACCTACTTGAGAACCTCTATCACAATTTTTGCACCCGCACCCATGCGGCTACATGGGCGACGAGCGGCATGCCTGCACCTGCGGCGAGGCCGAGGTGCGGCGCTACCGGTCGCGGCTGTCCGGGCCGCTTCTGGACCGCATCGACTTGCAGGTGGAGGTGCCGGCCGTGCCGTACAAGGCGCTTCGGGAGGATGCCTCGCCCATCACCTCGGCGATCATGCGGCAGCGTGTGGCCACGGCGCGGGCGGTCCAGGCGGCGCGTTACGCCGGGCTTCCCTTTGCGGTCAACAGCCGCCTGTCCGGGAGTTCGCTGGCGCGCTTTTGCCGGCTCTCGGCCGAGGGGCACGCTTTTTTGGAAGGCGCGGTACGGCGGCTGGGGCTTTCGGCCCGGGCGCATACGCGGATTTTGCGTATCGCCCGCACCATAGCCGACCTGGACGGCGACGCGGACTTGCGCGTCGAGCATCTGGCCGAGGCCGTGAATTTACGAAATATGGATCGGCAGCGGATTGTTTGAAGCATCGGGGCTCCGTCCGTTCGGACATGGAGATCCCCACCCTGCCAACGAGGTTATGCCATGACATTGCGTTCGAATGAGGATTTGGAAAAATTGCGGGCCATCGGGGCCATTGTCCGTATGAGTCTCGAGGCCATGACCGAGGCAGCCAAACCTGGCGTGACCACGGCCGAGCTGGACGCCGTCTGCGCCTCCGTGCTGGCCGCCCATGGGGCCGAGGGTTCGCCGTCCAAGGTCTACAACTTTCCGGGGACGGCCTGCATCAGCGTCAACGACGAGGCCGTGCACGGCATCCCGGGACCGCGCAAGCTGGCGGAAGGGGACCTGGTCAAGTGCGACGTCACGGCGGAAAAGGACGGCTATGTGGCCGATGCCGCCGTGACCGTGCGTGTCGGCCAGGTCGACCGCAAGGCGGACGAGCTGGTGCGTTGCGCGCAAAGCGCTTTCCACCAGGGAATGCAGGCGGCGCAGCCCGGCAATCGCGTCCGGGACATCGGCAAGGCGGTGGAAGAGGAAGTGCGCCGCTGGGGCTTCGACGTGATCAAGGATTTGTGCGGCCACGGCGTGGGGCGCTCGATCCATGAGGAACCCTGCGTGCCCAATTTTTGCGACCCGAGGGCGCGGGAAAAGCTGACCGAGGGGCTTGTCATTACCATCGAGCCCATCATCGCCGCCGGCAAGGGGCGGGTGCGGGTGCTCCCGGACAAATGGACCATCCGGACCCGGGACCGCAGCCTGTCCGCCCACTACGAACACACCCTGGTCGTGACCAAGGACGGCCCGCTGCTGGTGACGGCGGCGTAAGCCGCAGCCGCATCGAGGCCATCAGCTTGGCGTCCCCCCGTTGTCGGCCCGGCCGGCGGCGGGGGGCTACCTTCTCGTCGCCGGCCGCCGCGTGAGGCGAGGAGGGCCGGCAACGGGTTCCGGCTTCTGTTGTCCTGCGCCGTTATTTTTTGGTCCCGGCATCCGCCGGCAGCCTGCATTCCAGCAGATTGTGAAAGCGCAGGTCCGTATTGAGCCTGCGGCAGGCAAGGCCGGGATAGGTCTTGGCCAGCCGGGCCGCGACGACATCGGGAAACCCGGTGATCACGAACGCTTGGCCGTCCGGTCCGAACCGCACGGCATCGTCGCTGGCGCACACCGTATGCGTCACTCCGAACCGCTTCAGATACCAGGGCATGGAGAGTTCATCCACGTCCTTTTTCATGACATTGACCGGGATGTCCCGGCCTTTTTCGGCTTGTCGGACCAGCCGGACGATTCCCCGGACGTCGTAAAAATACTGATGCCAGTTGCTGTAGGTGTTCATCTGCCGCTGGCCGGTGGTGATGTCGGCGGCCCAGGAGCGTTCCAGCTTGTGAACCGCCAGGATGAAGGTGCCGCTCATGCCCAGGATCAGCAGCGCGATGACCGGAGTCTTGTAGCGTTGCAGCCTTGGAACGCGAAAGATGGCGTCGCAGCAGGTGGCGACAAGCAGAGCGAATATGCCGACAAGATTGACGTAGAGCCGGTAGATATAATTATCCCCACGCACGAAGCTGGTAAGGAAGGGAACCGTGTAAAGCGTCAGGAAAAAGAGGAGAAAAGGCGGGCGATAGGCCCGTTTCCAAAGAGCCATGGCAAAACATGCGGCGAGAATGATGAGAAGATAATACCGGTCGGATAAGAAAAATAAGAATATACTCGGCGTGACATCGGCCAGGATGGGCAGCGAGAACAGGCCCAGTGAGGTGACGAACCTGTTGTGGAGCACTTCCCCCAAAACAGGGGCATAGAGCAGGCTGGCGATGCCCACGGCGCAGCAAAGGCCGATGACGATGTTACGGGAATATTTCCAATCAGGTTGTTTCCGCAGGACGGCAACCAACAGCATTATTGTAAAATAGACGCCGATTGCGAAAAGAATGTACAGGTTGAGTGGTATCGTATAGAGAAGGAGTGAGAAGAGAAGGGTCATCCACACGAGGGAACGTGTTTTTCGGCGTTGTGCGTAGTCGATGGCGAAGTACAGGCCTGCCGCCAGCAGGGCCAGACTCAAAATATAGCCACGCACCTGTGTCGCGAAATTGTAGAAGGGAATGGATGTCGCGGCGACGGTGGCACCCAGTATCCCTGTTTGCGTGTCGTAGAGCTTGCGGCCGATCAGGAAGAGAAAGAAGAGGAAAATCAGCGCATAGGCCAGCATGAGGAGGCGGATTGCCCAGGGGTGCAGGACAAGCTCGTGAAGATCATGTAAGCCGATGCAGTTGAGGTAAACGTTATTGAGTATATTTAAAAAAATATGGTTGTTTGGGAAGCTGTAATCTGTGACGGTCTTTTTGAGTGGTACGCATGCATAGAGTAAAAATGTCGTTAATTCATCGTACCAGAAGTCAAGATTGATGTATCGCGCTAGCGTATAATAGAGGAAAGGTCCGACTGCAAAGATGGATAACAGGAGATTGACCAGATTATTCCGACGGTGTTGCGGCGTCACGGACGCGTCCTCCTCTTCGTGGGGCAAAACAGCCACGATGCGTAGCACGCCGCCTGTGGAGATGCAATTGGCCATCCTTTGGCCGGAACAGGCCTCTCTTTGTTATGGCCCCACCACCTTGGCCACAGCCCGCAAAAGCTGCTCCATCTCACAGGGTTTGGTCACGAACTCGTCCATGCCGGCCGCCAGGAACCGCTTGCGGTCCCCTTCCAAGGCGTAGGCCGTCAGCGCCACCACCGGCAGCCGCCGGCTCGCGCCCGGCACCTCGCCGTTACGGATGTGGGCAACCGCCGCCAGCCCATCCATCACCGGCATCTGCACGTCCATGATGACCACGTCCACCCGTTCCAGGGACAGTTGGCGCAGCGCCTCCTCGCCGTTGCCGGCCTCGAACACCGTATGCCCGAGCTTGCGCAGGCTGCGGGCCAGGGCCAGCCGGTTGACGGCCTCGTCCTCCACCACCAGAAACCTGAGCGGCGGCAGCACGGCCGGCGGCGCCTCCGCCTCGGCCGCCGGCGCGGCAACGGGCCACATGGGCAGGGTCACGGTGAAACTGCTGCCAAAACCCGGCTGGCTTTCCACTTCGATGCTGCCGCCAAGCAGCTCCGCGATGCGGTTGGCGATGGACAGCCCCATGCCCGTGCCGCCGAAACGCTTGGTCAGGCACTCCTCACCCAGGGTGAAGCTCTCGAAAATGGCGGCCTGTTTTTCCTTGGCGATGCCCACCCCGGTGTCGGTAACCGTAACGACCAGACACACGCCGGAAAAGTCCTTGGACACGTGGACCCGCGAGGCCGTTGCCGGTTGCCGGTGGTCGTAGGGCCGCACCGTCATGGACACGCCCCCGGTCGGCGTGAAACGGATGGCGTTGCCGAGCAGGTTGGCAATGATCTGGCGCAGCCGGAACGGATCGCCAAGCAGCTTGTCCGGAATGGCCGGATCGATCTCCAGGGAAAGGTTCAGCCCGGCCAGCCCGGCCCGCACCGAAAACGCGTCGCGCAGCGAAGCCAGCAGCCGGTGCAGGGAAAATTCGCGCAGCATGGGCGAAAGCGAGCCGGATTCGACGTTGGCCAGTTCCAGCAGGTTGTCGACGATCTCCACCAGCTTGTCGGTGGAATCACGCACGGTCTGCCAGTATTCGGCCTCGCGTCCGGTGGCCCCCTCGAGGATCGCCAGCTGGGCCATGCCCAGGATGCCGTTTATGGGCGTGCGCAGCTCGTGGCTGATGTTGGCCAAAAATTGGGTCTTGGCCTCGTTGGCCGCCTCGGCCCGGCGCTTGGCGAAAACAAGCTCCTCCTTGACTTCCAGCCGGGCCGCGCCCACGTCGAACAGCGTGGCCAGCCGCTGCACCGCCCGGGTGTCGCGTTCGGCGTAGGGCCGGTCGGCCCCGGTCAGCAGGATAAGTCCCCGTGGGCCGTATTGGGCGTGGCGCAACGGCATGGCCAGGAAACGGCCGCCCAGCCCCTGCCGGGAAAGGCACGGCGCGTACGCGTCCAGGGAAATCGGCTCGTTTTGCCGGATGACCGTCCCCGTGTTGAGGGTGGCGGCAAAGGGTCCGGAATAGTGGCCGAGGTTGTCGGGGTAGAATTCGCAATCCGCGCACCGTTGGGGCGTCACGCGTCCATTCGGGCCGGTGGTCGCCAACCAGTCCACACGCCCCGTGCGCTGGTCCACAAGACCGATGGTCCCGGCGGGGCTATCGGTGAGGGTGAGCGCCCGTCCGAGGACCAGGGCGGCCATGCCGGGCAGGTCGAGGTCGTCGGCCACCAGCCCCCGGGTCGTGTCGGCCATGGCCGCGCTGGCGCGAAGCGCTTGGCGCAACAGCCTTGCCGTGCGATCGCGCGCCGCCGAAACATGGAGAAAATGCAGTCCGTGGGAGACGTCGGCGGCCATCTGGTCGAGCAGCTCGATTTCTTCCCGCCTGAATTCGCGCGGCCGCGGCTCGTAAATGGACAGGGCGCCGACCACCCGGCCGTCCACGACGAGCGGGAAGGCCACGGCCGAGGCGTAACGGTCCAAGGCCGCCGGCCGGTTGGGCCATTCCTTGAAGAACACCGCCTCCCGAAAGTCGGGCACCACGGTCATGCGTCCGCTACGGATGGCCGAGGCCGCCGGACCGCGTCCCCGGGGCCCCTCGTCGTAGCGTACGTCCAGGGAGTCGAGCCAAAGGGCCTTCTCGCCGGCCCGGGCCGCGACACGCACCCGCTTGCCCGCCCCCGGCTCGGCCATGCCCACCCAGACCAGGCCGTAGCCGGATTTTTCCACCAGCACCCGGCACACGCTTTCCAGAAAGGATTCCCGGTCCCTGGCCCGGATAAGCTCGTGATTGACCGCGCCGAGAGCCGTAAGCGCCTGGTTGGTCCGGACAAGCTCGGCCCGGGCGGCGTCGATTTCCTGGCCGCGCCGCGTAAGCGCTTTTCGCAACCTGGCCTGCCTGTCGACCAGAAGCCCGACCAGAAGTCCCGGCACCAGCGCCAGCAGCACGGCCGCGATATAGAAGAAACGCAAGCCCCACAGGTCCCACGTCAGCCAGAGATGCTCACGATACCAGGAAGCGGTGACC
This sequence comes from Solidesulfovibrio sp. C21, assembly GCF_047785625.1. NCBI lineage: Bacteria > Pseudomonadati > Thermodesulfobacteriota > Desulfovibrionia > Desulfovibrionales > Desulfovibrionaceae > Solidesulfovibrio > Solidesulfovibrio sp. C21. The sequence goes on along the minus strand of NZ_JBLODY010000011.1, from coordinate 25,140 downwards.
AGCAGCACCACGGCCAGCACAAAGGCCGTGCCAAGGCCCGCCGCCAGGGGCAGGACGACGCCGGCATAGGGCGCATGGTGTTGTTCGGGTGGTTGGGTCACGTGATTCCTCTCCAACTTCCATAATTACCCCGAGTCGATAAAAAACGAAAGCGGGTTCCGCGATCCTGGCTTTTTTGCGATTCCCCCGGTCAGCCGGGCAAAACGCTTCGGAGCCTTGACGCGGGGGGGCGGGCTGACGTAAAAAATTTGCCGCGCCAATGCGCCAAACGATCCGAAGGAGTGAAGGCTATGAGCATGGTATCGGAACTTGTCACGAATATGGGCCATTCCACCGAGCAGGGCTTCTTCGGGGTGACGGCCATCTACATCTACATGGCCATCATCGTCGTCACGGCCTTCGTGCGTATTCGCCAGTCCCTGAAAAAGGACCATCACTAGCCCGCATTCCCTGAAAGGGGGACGCCGCGCGGCATGGCGGCACCCGCCCGAACGGGCGGGATCGAAATAAAAAGAAAACGCCCCCGGCGCAAGGTTTCCACCTCGTGCCGCGGGCGTTCTTGTTTTTGCAAGGACGAGGAGAGGCCGGCCTACGCCTCCCGGATCATCTCCATCAGATACTGGCCATAGGCGTTTTTGAGCATGTCGCTGGCCAGTTTTTCCACCTCGCCGGCCGTGATGTAGCCCATGCGGAAGGCGATCTCCTCGGGACAGGCCACCAGGACCCCTTGCCGCTCCTGCATGGCCTGCACGAAACTCGACGCCTGCAACAGCGACTCATGGGTGCCGGTGTCGAGCCAGGCATAGCCGCGGCCCAGAAATTCCACCTTGAGCTTGCCGCGCCGCAGGTACACGTTGTTGAGGTCCGTGATCTCCAGCTCACCGCGCGGTGAAGGTTCCAGTCCCTCGGCAATCCCCACCACGTCGTTGTCGTAGAAATACAGCCCCGTCACCGCGAACTTGGACTTGGGCTCCCTGGGCTTTTCCTCGATGCTGATGACGTTTCTTTGCGCATCGAACTCCACCACGCCATAGCGGTGCGGATCACGCACCTTGTAGCCGAAGACGATGCCGCCGTCCGTCAGCCTGGCGCACCGCTGCAACACCGTGGCCAGCCCCTGGCCGTAAAAGATGTTATCCCCAAGAACCAGACTCACCGTGTCGTTGCCGATGAATTCCTTGCCGAGCAGAAACGCCTGGGCCAGCCCCTCGGGCCTGGGCTGCACCTTGTAGGAAAACGACATGCCGAGACTCGTGCCGTCGCCGAGCATTTCCTTGAACCGGGGCAGGTCCGACGGCGTGGAAATGATGAGGATGTCCCGGATGCCGGCCAGCATCAGCACGGATAGCGGATAGTAGATCATGGGCTTGTCGTAGATGGGCAAAAGCTGCTTGCTCACCACCCGCGTAATCGGATAAAGCCGCGTCCCCGAACCGCCAGCCAGTATGATGCCTTTCATCCGTGCTCCTCGCTTGATTATCCGCCTGTCCCGGACGTATCGTTGGCACGCTTTTGACCCAACCCGCAAAAAACCGCAAGGTCCGCAAAGGATGCCGCCATGCCCGACCCGTTGCGCCTTCTCGCCGCTGCACCGCTTTCCCTGGCCGTCGCCGATCGCCTGCACCTCGTCGAAACAACAGCCCCGGAATACGCCCCGCGCCTGGCCATCGCCGCCGGCCGGCTGCCGCGCCTGGCTCCCGGGACCGTCCTGACTCCCACCGCCGGCCCGAGCCTGCGGATCGAAGGCACTTTTTCCCGACCCGGCGAGGGCGACATCCCCGCCAGCCGTGTCAGTGTCGCCACAGTCCTGACTCCCGGAGACCTGCCCGCCGGCGAAATCGCCTTCGCCACCGAAAAGCCCGGTCTGGCCCTGGCCTGGATCACCCTCAGCGACAAGGGCAGCCAGGGACTTCGCGCCGACACCGCCGGCCCGGCCATCGCCACGGCCTGCGCCGCCGCCCTGCCCGTCGCCCTGGCCAAGGGACACATCATCCCCGACGAACCCGCCATGCTCAAGGCCCTGCTCGTCGACCTCGCCCTCACCCAGGGCTACGACCTCATCGTCACCACCGGCGGCACCGGCCTGTCTCCCCGCGACACCACCCCCGAATCGACCCTCGCCGTCATCGAAAAACGCCTGCCCGGATTCGAAACGGCCATGCTCACCGCCTCCCTGGCCAAAACGCCCCACGCCATGCTCTCCCGCGCCATCGCCGGGACCCTCGGCCAAGCCATCATCGTCAACGTGCCCGGTTCGCCCAAAGCCGTGCGCGAAACCCTCGCCGCCATCCTGCCCGCCATCCCCCATGGCCTGGACAAGCTGCGCGGCGACCCCAGCGACTGCGCCCAGGCGTAGGCGGCTGAGGAGGAGGCGGAGGCAGCGAGGAGGAACCGGGGCTCTGCCCCGGACCCCGCCGGGAGGCCACGGGCCCCCCGGACTCCCCGTCCGGGGGGGGCTGGACGGGGGAGGGGTTGGCTGGCGGGAATGCGGGGAGTGGAGAAGATGGAGGCGGAATTTGTCGGGACGGTGCATGTCGCTTCGCGACAAGCTCGTCCCAAGCAAATTCCGCCTCCACCACGCCGTCGCCCCTTCGGGGCGAACATAAGAGTTTTTTCTTAAAATGCGGCGCTTCGCCGCTGGCGTGGTTGTTGCCGCAATCGTGTCCGGCGTCGAGGCGCGAAGCGCCTCGTGTCGCCGGGCCGATTGCGGCAACAAAAAAGACTCGATTCCCATCAACCCGCGCCCCCCCCCGCCCGGCAAGGCGTAAAGGGGGGACCGGGGGGCATCAAGCCCCCCGGCGGAGTGCAGAGGCGGAGCCTCTGCCGGGGCCCGGGGCAGAGCCCCGCCTCACCTAGTCTTCCTCTCCTCGCTTGTCGCCCGCCAGAATCGCCAGCGCATTGACGGTCGCGCCGGCCAGAGCCGAACCGCCTTTGCGGCCGGAGATGCTGATCCAGGGCACGTCGGAGCGGGTCATGAGCAGCGCCTTGGATTCGGCGGCGTTGACGAAGCCGACGGGCATGCCAATGACGAGGTCGGGGGCGGGGGCTCCGGCGTCCAGGCGTTTGACGAGGCGCAGCAGGGCGGTTGGGGCGTTGCCGATGGCGAAGATGATGGGGCCTTGGATGGTATCGAGGGCGGCGTCCATGGCGGCGGCGGCGCGGGTGCCGTTGGCGGCTTTGGCGGCGGCGACGACGGCCGGGTCGTTGAGCAGGCAGCGCACGGAGCATCGAAGCGGGGTGAGGCGTCTGGTCGGGACGGCGCAGCGGGCCATTTCGGTATCGGTGACGATGGTCGCGCCTTTGGCCAGGGCGGAGAGGCCGGCCTCGACGGCGCCTGGGGAGAAGCGCGCGAGGTCGAGCATTTCGAAGTCGGCTGTGGTGTGGATGAGCCGGCGCACGATGGCCCACTGGTGTCCGGCGAAGGGACGCGGCTCGGGGACTTCGGCGTCGATGATGGCCAGCGATCGCGCTTCGATGGCCTCCGGGGCGGTGACGGGTTGGATTTCGGGAGTCTCGGGCATGATGCACCTCTTGGTAGGATAGGTACCTGGGTTTCGGAAGAGGGCCAAGGGGCGCGGTCGATTATGGGGTTGACAGTAGCACGAATTATAAATTAGTCACAAATAGCAATAATGAAATTTTATTAAATATATAAAAGGAGTTCTGTATCGTGAGAAAAATGCTGGTCGTGCTGGGGCTGTTGCTGGGAATTGGCGTGGCGGGTCCGGCGGTTGCGCATGAAATCGCCATCAAGCCGGGGACGTGCGCGGCGGCCGTGGGCAAGGCCGTGCCGTTCGGCGTGCATTCGGCCCATGTGTTCATTGTCAGCGAGGAACTGGAGACGCCGGCGGACGTCAAGGCGTTTGTCGTGACCGACGGCAAGCCTGTGGAAGTGAAGCTGACGCCGGATGCCAAGACGTTTGTGTTCAACGGACAGGCGACGTTTGCCAAGCCGGGCGCGGGGCTGATTCTGGTGCACCGGCTGCCGCAGGTCTGGAGCCTGACGCCCGAGGGCATGAAGAAGGGCACGAAGAAGGACTTGCCCGGGGCGACCAAGAGCAACAGCTACGAGAAATTCGCCAAGGCCATCGTGTCGGTTGGCGGTAGCGATGCCGGGTTCGACGCCGTGGTCGGACAGAAGCTGGAGCTTGTGCCGCTGACCGATCCGGCCAAGGTCAAGGTCGGCCAGGACATGGACGTGAAGGTGCTTTTGGATGGCAAGCCCACGCCGGCCGTGGTGCTGGCGACCTATGACGGCTTTACCAAGAATCCTAATACCTACGCCTTTTATACCGAAACGGGCGATGACGGCGTGGCCAAGGTGCGGATCACGCATCCGGGGCTGTGGATGGTGCGCACCGAGATGAAGGGCCCGTCGGCGGACAAGACCATCGACCGGGAAGCCTTGCGCTCCACGTTGACGTTTTGCGTGCAGTAGCCATGGGGAGGATCGGTTTTCTTTTCGCGGCTGTGGCCGTGTGGGCGGTGATGGCCGGGTACCCCGTCACCGTCTTCGCACACGGCGTCGGTTCGCGGGAAATGGACCCGGGCGCGGCCAGGGCCATGGAGTTCCTCTACGCCGACGGGGAACCCATGGCCTTCGCCCAGGTCAAGGTGACGACCCCGGGGCAGGAAGGGACGCTCTATCAAAGCGCCCATGCCGATGCCCGGGGCCGCTTCGCCTTTGTGCCGTCCGGGCCCGGCGTGTGGAGCGTGGCCGCCTCCGACGGTCAGGGCCATCGGGCCGTGCATGCCGTCACCGTGGCGGCGCAGGCGAATCCCGGCAAGCCCGTGCCGCCGGTTGTCCAGGCTGGAAGCGGGGCGATCGGTCCCGGCTGGCGGGAAATCGTGCTGGGCGTAAGTCTGCTGGCCAACCTGGGGCTCGTTGCGGCGCTGTTGCGTCGTCGGGCCGGCCGGAAAGGGGAGTTTCGAACCTGATTTTCTCCTGCCCCTCTTGATTGCCGCGGCGTCGGGTCGTTCCGGAGCCGCGGTTTTTTTGTGTTCGATTGATTTTGATCTTGATTATTATTTTCAATTTGGCTAGAAATGCCTCCACGTCGACCGGGACATCCCGAAAGACGGAGCGCCAGTCGCCGGCTTCGGCTCGGCCGGTGGCGGGCGGTTCAAAGGAAAGGAAGCCCCGACTGTCCCCGGGGCGGTCCATAGAGCGCATCCCACAAAACCTCCACAACCCTCCAACCCCACGACGGCGGCCGGGACCGAAAGGTTCCGGCCGTTTGTCGTCGGCCGGGATGCGCCTGTGCCCGTGTCGTGAAAATATACGGCGCGGCCACGCCAGGGGCGGCCGCCCGGCGCAGCGCTTCCAGGAAGCGATCGGGATCGCCGGGGCTCACCACCACGCCGTAGCCGAGGGTCGTGGGCACGTAGCACGGCCCGGCGGCGCGCGTCACGTCCCGGCGAGGGCCGCTTGCCGCCGCGAACGTGGCTCTGTAAGGTCCGGCCGCGGCCGCTTGTGGCCGGGAAAAAAACGGAAACGGCGGCCCATGACCTGGTTTTTTCTGGCCTGCGTGACGGCCCTGACCCAGGCGGTCAAGGACACCTTTCTCAAGCGGGCGCTTGGCGGCATCGACCCCGCTCTTGTCATGTTCGCCTATTGCGTGGCGGCCTCGGTCTTTTTGTGGTCGTTTGCGGCCGCGTCTCCCGGGCCGGTGATCGTCGACGCCTTCTGGCCGCTGCTGCTTGTCGGCGGGACCCTTGGCGGCGTGACCTACTGGCTCTACGGCCGGGCCCTGGCCGCGGGCGATCTGTCCCTGACGCTCCCCATGCTGGCCTTCACGCCGCTTTTTCTCCTTTTCACCTCGCCCGTGACCGTGGGCGAATTTCCCGAACCGGCCGGCGTGGGCGGCATCCTGCTGGTGGTCGTCGGCGCGTACGTGCTCAATTTGCGCGAAAGCCGCCACGGCCTGCTCGGGCCGGTGCGGGCGCTTTTCACCAACAAGGGCTCCCGGCTGATGCTGCTGGTGGCGCTTATTTGGAGCGTTGGGGCCAATGTCGACAAGCTGGGGCTTACCGCCTCGTCGCCGCCGGTCTGGGGCGCGGCTGTCTACACGGCCACGGCCTTGGCCCTTTTTCCGGGTGTTGCCGCCGGCGTGCCGCATATCCGCCGCCAGCTCGCCCGCGCGCCGTGGGGGCTTGTCGCGGCCGGGTTTCTCGAGGCGGTGGGACTTTTTTGTCAGATGCAGGCCCTGCCGCTGACTCAGGTGTCCTACGTCATCGCGGTCAAGCGCCTCAGTATCGTTTTTGGCGTTCTCTTGGGCGCGTTCGTGCTGCGCGAGCCCGATCTGGGCCACCGTCTGCCCGGGGCACTTTTGATGGTCGCGGGCGTTTTCTTTATTGCGGTTTTCGGATAACAGGGCCGACCGATCTTGTTTTTGGGAGCCCCGCATGAGCCGTTACCGTTTTTTGCCCGAACTTTCCCCCAAAGCCCTGACCGACATTCAGACCAAAGGTCTCAACTGGACCTGCCGCCACGCCTTCGCCGGCAATCCCGTCTACCGGGAGCGGCTGGCCGGGGCCGGCTACGATCCCGGCCAGGAGCTGAGCCTGGACGATTTGTCCCGCCTGCCCGTGACCACGGTCGAGGACCTGCGCCAGGGCTATCCTTTGCCGCTTCTCTGCGTGCCCGAGGAACAGGTCGTGCGCATCCACGCCTCTTCCGGCACCACCGGCAAGCGCAAGATCCTGGCCTATACCCAGCGCGACATCGACACCTGGAAGGACATGTTCGCCCGCTGCTACGAGCTGGCCGGGCTGACCACCCTCGACCGGGTGCAGATTGCCGTGGGCTACGGCCTGTGGACGGCCGGCGCGGGGTTCCAGCTCGGCTGCGAGCGGTTCGGGGCCATGGCCCTGCCGGTCGGGCCGGGCAACATGGAAATCCATCTGCAACTCATCGAGGACATGGGCACGACGTGTCTGTGCTCCACGGCTTCCATGGCCCTGCTCCTGGCTGAGGAAGTGCAAAAGCGCGACATGAAAAAGCGCCTCAAGCTGCGAAAGGTCATTTTCGGGGCCGAGACGCACACCGACAAGATGCGCCGCCGCTTCGAGAAGTGGCTGGGTCTTGAGGAGAGCTTCGACATCACCGGCATGACCGAGCTGTACGGCCCGGGCGCGGGGCTCGAATGCTCCGCCCACAACGGCATCCACTACTGGGCCGACAAGTTCATCCTGGAAGTGCTCGATCCCAATACCTTGCAGCCGGTGGCCCCCGGCGAGGTGGGCGAGATGGTGGTGACGAGCCTTTGCAAGGAGGCCGCGCCGCTGATCCGCTACCGCACCCGGGACCTCACGCGGCTTATGCCCGAGCCCTGCCCGTGCGGCCTGTCCCTGCCGCGCCACGACCGCATCGTCGGCCGCTCCGACGACATGTTCGTTTTTCGCGGGGTCAACATCTACCCCGGCCAGATCGCCAGCGTCCTGGAAGAGTTCAGGGACGTGGACAGCGAGTTCGAGATACGCCTCCTGCGCCGTGACGGCCGTGATCAGATGGTGCTCAAGGTGGAGCGCAAACCCTCGGCCGGAAGCGACCTGGACCAGAATCTGTCCGAAGCCATCTCCACCTCGTTGCGCAAGCACCTGTTCGTGCGCATCTGGGTGGAAATCCTGCCGCCCGGCAGCCTGCCCCGCAGCTGCGGCAAGACCAAGCGCGTCCACGACGACAGGAACGGCATAGAAGAGTAGAAGAGGGGAAAAAGAAGAAGATGCGAGAGGGGGACCTTTTTTGAAAAAAAGGTCCCCCTCTCGCGCTCTCTCCTCCCAAAAACTTTCGAAGGGGTGGTGGAGCGGGCCAGGCAGCGGTCAGGCCGCGCAGAAATGAACGGACACCGGAGCGACAGCCTTCCCGGGCGTTGTATCCACGGTGATCCGCACGGAACCGCCAAGACAACCGAGCCAGCGTATCAGGCGGTCCGTGGTCACAAGACCAACGCGTCCACGAAGCACTTTCGATAGGGTGCTCTGGTCGGTCCCGCAACGTTGGGCGGCTTCAACCTGCGTGAGGCCCAGGCGCTTGATGATGTCTTCAAGAATCATGACAAGATCGGCTTTGTAGGCGCGCGCGGCGGCGTCCGGCCGCCCCAGGTCGGTGAAGACGTTTCCGGTCCCTTCGCTGATGGTTTCTTCCATGACGCTTCTCCTGCTACGCCGCATCGTGGGAACGTGCGGACTTGTAGCGCTTGACGATCAAATCCTTCTCTTTTGGCGGGATGCCTATCCCGCTTTTTGACTTCTTATGGAATGCGTGGAGGACGTAGATCCCTTTGGAAAGCTTGGCGACATAGATCACACGAAATGTTTCCTTGTCGTAGTCGACCTTGATTTCAATCACGCCGTTTAGGCCTTCGCCAAGGCCGGTCAATGGACAGGTATTATCCGGCGTCTGCCCGTATTGGATCTTTCGAAGCGTTGTACCGGCTTCATCCTGCACTTCGTCCGGAAACGCGCGGATTTGTTCTTTCGAGTTTCCGACCCAGTACAGTTTTTTCATGTCGGGTATTGCCCTGCTGTCCTCAGCCGGAGAAATATGGCAGATTTACCCTATCGTCAAGAAACATCCCCGCCCTCAAGCGCTTGTCGGTATGACGATGACGCGCTCTCCCATCCCAAAAACTTTCAACGGTTACAAATAGGGTAACGTCAACACACTGTAACCGTTAGAAGTCTTTGGAAAGGGGGCCTGGGGGGAAACCTTTCTTCAGAAAGGTTTCCCCCCGTCTTTTAGTGCCCCATGACCGGCTTGGCGCCCTTGCGCATCCGGCGCAGGAACAGCACGCACGGAATGCACAGCAGGCACAGGTAGGCCATTATCCGGAAGCCGTCCATGTAGGCGAGCAGGGTGGCCTGTTGCACGAGCAGGTCGTAGGTGAGCCCCAGGGCCTTGAGCTTGGCCGTCACCGCGTCGGTGTGGTGCGTAAGGTAGGTCTGCAAGGCTTGCAGGTAGGCCTGGAAGCGCGGATTGTCGGCCCGGATATGGCCGCCGAGAAGCATCTGGTGCGCCTGGGCTCCCCGGTCCACCACGGCGATCAGCGCCGCGATGCCGATACTGCCCCCGATATTGCGCATGAGGTTGAAGATGCCGGCCGCGTTGCCCATCTGCTCGTTTTCCAGGTTGGACATGGCCTGCGTGGTCAGCGGCACGAAAACCATGGCCATGGACAGCCCGAGCAGCACGCTCGGCCAGATGATGGCCATAAGCGAGATGTCGAGGTTGATCTCCGCGAAGCGGTACGACGAATAGGCCATGAGCATGAAGCCGCCGCCGATGAGCACCCGGTTGTCCACCTTGCCGATGAGCCGGCCCACGAAGATCATGGCGATAATCGCCCCGATGCCCCGGGGACTGAGGGCTATGCCGCTGTCGAAGGCGGAGTAGCCCATGAGGTTTTGCATGAAAAGCGGCAGCAGGGTGATGGCGCTGTAGAGCACCACCCCGACCACGGCGATCATGGCGGTGCAGGCGGCGAAATCGCGGTCGCGCAGCACGCGCAGATCGACCAGCGGATGGGCTGTGCGCAGTTCCCACCAGATGAAGGCCAGCATGGAGGCGAGACTCACCCCGGAAAACCAGCGGATCCAGACGGCGGCGAACCAGTCCACTTCCTGGCCCCGGTCGAGCACGATCTGGAGCGTGGACAGCCAGGCCACCATGAATAGAAAGCCCAGGTAATCGATCTTGCCGGCCCGGCGGGACTTGGCCTCCAGTAGATACGGCGGGTCCTCCAGAAACGTCTGGCACATGAGCAGGGCGGCGATGCCCACCGGCAGGTTGATGAAAAAGATCCAGCGCCAGGACATGTTGTCCGTGATCCAACCGCCTAAAAGCGGCCCGACGATGGGGGCAACCACCACGCCCATGCCGAAGGCGGCCATGGCCATGCCGCGTTTGTGCGGCGGAAAGCTCTCCATGAGGATGGCCTGGGACAGCGGCTGGAGCGCGCCGCCGGCCGCGCCCTGGAGCACCCGGGCCAGCACCAGCAGCGCCATGGTCGGGGCCGCGCCGCAGGCCGCCGAGGCCAGGGTGAAGCCCGTGACGCACACGAGCAAAAAGCGTTTGCGGCCGAAGGTGGTGCTGAGCCAGCCGGTCATGGGCAGCACGATGGCGTTGCTGACCAGATAGCTGGTCAGCACCCAGGTCGATTCGTCCTGGGTGGCGGCCAGGCTCCCGGCCATGTGGGGCAGGGCCACGTTGGCCACGGAGGTGTCGAGGACCTCCATGAAGGTGGCCAGCATGACCGACGCGGCGATCAGCCAGGGATTGGCCAGGGGCATCCAGGGGGCGGCCGGCGCGGAGGGGGTTTCCATGGGATCGGACCGCCTCAGCGCACGAGCACCGTGGGTTCGACGGACATGCCCGGCGCGAGGCGGGACAGCGTTTCGGGGCGTATGTCGTCAAAGACGATCTTGACGGGCACGCGCTGCACCACCTTGACGTAGTTGCCGGTGGCGTTTTCCGGGGGCAAAAGGCTGAACGCCGCGCCGGTGCCGCGCTGGATGCTGTCCACGTGCCCGGTCAATTCCCGCCCGGGAAAGGCGTCCACGACCATCGACACCGGCTGGCCCGGCCGCATGTGGGTGAGCTGCGTTTCCTTGAAATTGGCCACCACCCAGACGTCCGGCTGGACCAGGCTCATGACGGCCTGGCCGGCTTGCAGGTAATCCCCGGGCTCCACGGCCTTGTTGGTCACGCGGCCGGAAACCCGGGCGTGGACCACGGTGTGGGTCAGGTCCAGGGCGGCCTGATCCAGATCGGCCTGGGCCTCGTTCACCTTGGAGCGGGCCGTCTCGATGGCGGCGGCGGCCAGGGCGACCTGGGCCACGTCGGCGGCGTGCTTTTTGCGGGCGACGTCCAGGGCGGCCACGGACGTTCGGGCCGTGGTGTCGGCGTTGTCCTTGGACTCCTGGGACACCACGCGCTCGTTGAGCAGCTTGTCGTAGCGGCCGCGTTCCTTGACCGCATTGTCGGCCGTGGCCTTGGCCGAGGCCACCTGGGCCTCGGTGGCGTCGGCCGTGGCCAAGGCGGCGCCTTCCTGGGAAACCGCTTCCTCCAGGTTGCGTTTGGCCGTGTCCAGGGCCGCCTGGGCGGCGTCCAGGCGGGTCTGGTAATTGACCGGATCGATGCGAAACAGCACGTCGCCCTGGTGCACCTGCTGGTTGTCGGTGACGAGCACCTCTTTGACCCGGCCGGGGACGCGGGGGGCGACCGTGGTCACATGGCCGGCGACAAAGGCGTCGTCCGTGGATTCGAAGTGGCGGGTATGACGCCAGTAGAGCGCTCCCCCCACGCCGCAGCACAGGAGAAAGACGATGATGACGACAAGGCGCAGGCGGCCCTTGGGGGGGCGGCCGGCGGCCGTGGACGGATCAGAAACGGCCGTATCGGGACGCGCGGCGGCGTCCTCCTGGCCGGAAGGCGATGCGGACATAACGGTAAAGGCTCCGGGCCGGTTGTGCGTCCTTGGGAAGTACGACGTGGGGGACGGCCCTTCCCAGTCTCCAAAGGACAGGAGACAGGGCGTATAGTGGGCATTAGGTTCTTTTTGTCAACCACGCACCAAAAAGTAACCTAACCCCCGGCGGGGAAACCATCACCGGGAAGAAATCAGGGGATGCGGATCAGGGCAACGGCTTTTTGAGGTAGCGGTAGTAGCTGTCGTACTGGTTGATGGCGGCGATGGGATTGTGGCCAAGCAGCCGGTCCTTGACGGCCAGCACCGTGCCCATGGCCTCGGCGTGCTTGAAGAAAAGCGAGTCGTGGCCGACGCACAGCCCGAGCAGCACGTTGAAGTCGGTGTGGGCCTCGTTGACCACCATGGCCTGGAGCACCGGGTTGCACATGGTCTCGTGGGCCGCGCCGGGATCGACCTGCTCGGCCGGGGTGATGCCAAGCACTTCCTTGGATACGCCGCCGACCTTGCAGGAGACGGAGGCCACCTCGAAGCCGTTTGTGGCCAGGATTTCGTGGACCACGGCGGCTTCCTTGCGCAGACCGATGCAGAAGACCAGTCCCAGGCGTTTGTAGCCCATGCGGCGGGCGAATTCGACGATTTCGACGATGCGGGGCTTGAGCGGCTTGACCGCGCCGTAGCCTTCCTCGCGGCCGCCGTAGCAGGTGGCTTCCTGGAGGGAGGCCTGCTTGGCGAAGACGCCGCAGGCGGCGGAGGTGGTTTCTTCCACGGCCGGCCCGGTCAGCTTCCGCATCTTGATCGAGGGGCAGTCCTTGGGTGCTTTGCCCTTGCCCGTGCGGCAGAATCGTTCGGACCAGTCGTAGGGGCACAGCGCGCATTGGGGCAGGGGGGCATCGGCCATGGTGAGCGTCTCCTTATCGTTATGAGCCTTGCAGCATGTTCCACCAGTTGCGGAACTCGAAAAATTCCTCGGCCTCGTCATGGGTCTGGCATTTGACGTGGAGCACGCCGTCCATTTCCGCGAATTCGGCGTCGGTAAAATACAGGCCGGCTTCGCGCAGCACGGCCTCGCGGCCCTCGGGGCCCTCGGCCTTGTAGAGCTTGGCCCGAAGTTCCTTGTCGGTCTTGTAGCAGGCAAACAGCCGACGGACATTGTCGAGCGTCATATATGGTTTCCTTGTTTTCCGTTGGCTGGCCGTCGGCGGGCTGTGGCGGCCACGCGCGGCGCATATTTGAAGAATACGCCTTCGTGCCCGCCACAGCCCGCCGCCGGCCCTGACAACTTATCCCATCGTTGAAGCGTGCCGTTTTTGACGCGCTCATCAACCTTGGGTCGCCGGTCATGACAACTTATCTCATAGCTGAAACGTGCCAGTCCTGACGTGCTCGCCAATCTTGGGTCGCCAGTGATATTCCCCTGGCCCTTTTGCTCCCCTTTGAAAGTTTTTCGGGAGGGAGGGGCGCGGGGGGGGAGCCCCTTTTTTTAAAAAGGGGTTCCCTCCCCGCAGTCTTTCCTCTTCGCTAAGGCATCATCGGCGCGAGGCGCAGGCCGGCGTCGGCGGGCAGGCCGGACATCAGGTTGGCGCAGGCCACGGCCTGGCCGGAAGCGCCGCGGCACAGGTTGTCGATGGCCGAGACCACGATCAGGCGGTTGGTGCGGGGGTCGAGCACGAGGCCGATGTCGCAAAACATGGTGCCGCGCACGTAGCGCGTTTCCGGCAGTTTCCCCAGGGGCAGCACGCGCACCCAGGGCTTCTCGGCGTAGAAATTGTCGTAGCGGGCGTGGATCTCCTCCAGCGTGGCGGGCTTAACCAGCCGCGTGTAGATGGTGGAGAGGATGCCCCGGTCGATGGGGAGCAGGTGCGGATTGAAGGACACGGTGATGTCCGCGCCGGCGAGCTTTCCCAGTTCCTGCTCGATTTCCGGGGTGTGGCGGTGCTTGCCCAGGTTGTAGGCCCGGAAGCTGTCGTGGACCTCGCAAAAAAGCGTTCCCACGGCGGCCTTGCGTCCGGCTCCGGACGCGCCGGATTTGCTGTCGGCCACGATGCCGTCGGTTTCGATGAGGCCGGCGGAAAGGGCCGGGGCCAGCCCCAGGATGACGGAGGTGGGGTAGCAGCCCGGATTGGCCACGAGCCTGGCCTGCCTGATACGCGGCGCGTTGAGTTCCGGCAGGCCGTAGACGGCGTCCGGCAAGAGGTCCGGATGGCGGTGGGCCAGCCCGTACCAGGAGGCGTAGACGTCGGCGTCGGCCAGGCGGAAATCGGCCGAGAGGTCCACCACCGACAATCCGGCGGCGAGCAGTTCGGCGGCGTAGTCCATGGCCGCGCCATGGGGAACGGCCAGAAAGACCAGCTTGCAGGAGGCGGCCAGATCGGCGGCGTCCGGCTCGGTGATACCCACATCCCCGGCCTCAAATCCCTGGAGAAAGGGATACAGGGCGCGAAGCGGCTTTCCGGCTTCGGCCCGGGAGGTGGCCCGGGTGAGCCGCAGGACGGGGTGCACGGCCAGAAGGCGGGCCAGCTCCATACCGGTATAGCCGGTAACGCCGACCAGGCCGACGGGAATCGGTTCCATGAAGTCTCCCGGGGCGTTTTACTGTTTTCTCACGAAAGCCAGGCGCAACTCGCACAAGAGGTTGTCGAGCACCTTGTGTTCCTCTTCGGTGAGGTTGCCGCGCGTCTTGCAATCGAGCATGGCCAGAATGTCGATGGTGTGCTTGGCCTGGGGAAGGTTCTGCATGTATTCGCCGGTGTCCGGCTCCGGGGCTTCGCCCATGAGCACCATGGCCGACTGGGCCAGGGACAGGACGAAGGTGATGAAAGACACGGGCGGAAAACAGGGTTCCCGGTCCGCGTGGGCCTTATTGCAGCCGCAGGGGCTTTCCTTTTTTTGCGCTTCGCTGCCCATGGGGCGCTCCTCCTTGCAACGTGGCTTCGGCCTTGTCCTTGACAACCATTCCCATTAGATAAGGATACGTCGTGAAACGGCAACCAGCCGGGGGTAGTCTTATCCCAAACCCGTCCGGCATGCATCCGCTTTTTCCAGCCTTGTGGCGGGGAAAGCGGGCCGGACATGCCTGGAGGCAAGCATGCATACCAAGATCGTGGCCACGCTCGGTCCCGCGTCCATCGCGCTCGATACCATGCGCGAGATGGTGCGTTACGGGGTCCGCATTTTCCGTCTCAACTTTTCCCATGCCGATGCCGCCTACTTCGAGCCCATCATCAAGAATATCCGCACCCTGGAAAGCGAATTCGGCATTCCGCTGACGGCCCTCGGCGACCTGTGCGGCCCCAAGACCCGCATCGGCGAGGTGGCGGATTCGCCGCGCAGCGTCAACAAGGGCGAAAGCCTGCTGCTCGGGCTGCCCGACGAGCGGCCCGATCCGGCCCACGACGACCGGGTGTTCGTGTCCCTCGACGTGCCAGGGCTGCTGGCCGGCCTGCGGGTCGGCATGCCGGTCAACCTGAGCGACGGGCTGCTCCAGTTCCGCGTCACCCGGGAGGTCAAGGCCGACCGGCTCTACGCCATGGAGGCCCAAAACGCCGGGCTGCTCTCCTCGAACAAGGGCATCGCCTTTCCGGGCAAGCACCACGCGTTGCCGGCGCTGACCGCCAAGGACGTCAAGGATCTCCACGAGGGCATCGACGTGGGCGTCGACGCGCTGGCCATCTCGTTCGTGCAAAACGCCGCTGATGTGGCCATGACCAAGGAGGAGATAAAAAAGCACGGCGTGTGGGTGCCGGTGGTGTCCAAGCTTGAACGCCAGAACGCGGTGGAAAATCTCGACGAAATTTTGAAGATCACCGACGCGGTCATGGTGGCGCGCGGCGACCTGGGCCTCGAATGCCCCATTCCGGAGCTGCCGATCCTGCAGAAAAAGATCATCCGGGCCTGCCGCCATGCCCAGCGGCCGGTCATCGTGGCCACCCAGATGCTGCTGTCCATGGTCAAAAACCCCATCCCGACCCGGGCCGAGTCCACGGACGTGGCCAACGCCATCCTGGACGGGGCCGATTGCGTGATGCTGTCGGAAGAGACGGCCGTGGGCGACCATGTGGTGGAGACGGTCAAGGTGATGCGCCAGATTTCGGACAACGCCCTGGATTACTACCTGGAGCGCATCCCCTCGCCCTACGCGCCCAAGCGGGAGAAGAACCCGCGCAAGTTCGTGGCCTATTCGGCCTGCCTGATCGCGGACAACATGGAAGGCAAGGCCATCGTCTGCCACACGGTCAGCGGCACCAACGCCAGGCTGACCTCGAGCCGTCGGCCGCGCCAGCAGATCTTCGGCGTGACGCCGGATTCCCGGGTGATGCACTTCCTCAACTTCGCCTGGGGCGTGCGGCCGCGTCTGCTGGAGGCGACCAGCGGTGACCACATGGCCCGGGTGGAGGCCTTCGTGCAGAACTGTCCGGACATCAATCCCGGCGACCCGGTGGTGATCACCGCCGGCCGTCCCACGCCCGGCAACGACACGCCCGGCACCAACGAGATCAAGATCTATTACAAGTAGACGCCCCGGGCCGTCGCGGGACGGTCCGGCGTCGCCCGTGCAGGGTTCCCGCCTGCGGCGGGGCCCTGTGCCGGGGGCGGCGTCAGTTCCCCTCCGGCCTTTCCCGGTCGGGCATGATCCGCTTGAGCTCCTCCATGAGCTGGGCGATGTCGATGGGCTTGGAGACGTAGCCGTCCATGCCCGCGGCCAGGAACTTCTCCCGGTCGCCGCTCATGGCATAGGCGGTCACCGCGATGATGGGGATGGCGGCCATGGGGCCGAGCCGGGGGGAATGCCGTATCTCCCGGGTGACTTCCAGGCCGTTTTTTCCGGGCATGCGGATGTCCATCAGGATGCAGTCGAAGGGTCGCTCGGCCAAAAGCCGCAGGATTTCCTCCCCGCTTCCGGCCGGCGTCACCGCATAGCCCGCCTTTTCCAGCATCTTTTGGGCGGCAAGGCGGTTTATGGCCTCGTCCTCGGCCAGAAGTATCCGCACGCGATCCACGGGGCCCGCTTCCGCGCGGACCGGCGGCATTTCGTCCGGCGCGCCCTTTTGCGCCGCGCGCAACGGCAGGGCGCAATAGATCGTCGTGCCGCCGCCTTCCCGGTTGTCGATGGCCAGTTCGCCGCCCATCATCCGTACCAGCCGGCGCACGATGGAAAGCCCGAGCCCGGCGCCCTCCCGCAGGGCATAGGGCGCGCCCAATCCCTGGACAAAGGGTTCGACGATATCCGCCAGCCGCGCGTCGGGGATGCCGTCGCCCGTATCCCGCACGGAAAAGACCACGGGCAGCCGTCCGTCGGCGCGGGGCGGCAGGGCGAAGGCGGCAACGTCGACGCCGCCCGTCGTGGTGAACTTCAGGGCGTTGCCGACCAGATTGAACAGGATCTGCCGGATGCGCGCCTCGTCGCCGGCCAGTCGCGCCGGCATGGCGGGGTCGGTGGAAAATTCCAGGCGCAGGCCCTTGTTTCTGGCCACCAGGGAAAACACTTCCAGGATGGAGGCCTTGAGGTCGGCCACCCTGAAATCCGCTTCCTGGAGCGTCAGCTTGCCCGCCTCGATCCGGGAAAGGTCGAGGATGTCGGAAAGCAGGCCCGTCAGGCGCTGGGTGGAGATGATGGCGGCGGAGAGGTATTCGTCCTGCTCCGTGTCGAGGGAGGTCGTGCGCATCAGCTGGAGCATGCCCAGGACGCCGTTTAAGGGCGTGCGGATTTCGTGGCTCATGTTGGCCAGAAATTCCGACTTGGCGACATTGGCGGTTTCGGCCACGCGTTTGGCGTTGAGCAGCGCGGCTTCTGTCTGTTTGCGCTCCGAGATGTCGGCGAGCAGCAACAGCAGATGGTCGATCCCGCCGCGCACGAACCGGACGAAATGGCATTCGATCCAGATGTCTTTGCCAAACGACGTGACCATCCGGCATTCCAGGTGCGACGGCGCGCCGGTTTCGAGGGTCGCGACGGCGTGTTCCAGCATCCCGGCGTCCCGCCAGGAGTCCAGATGACGGAAGTTGAGGCTCTGGATGGCTTCCTTGTCGCCGCCGATAATCCGGCTGAAGCTGTCGTTGACCGAGATGCATTGCCCGCCTTGGTGATAGACCCCGATGCCGACCGGGGATGTTTCCAGGATGGTCTCGTTGAAGGTCAGCAATTGCTGGAGGTCGGCCGTGCGCAGGGCGACCAGCTCTTTAAGCCGGCGTTGCTGTTGCCGCGCCGCCAGCCGGTCGCGGCGGACCCGGATGGCCAGGGCCCCGGTCAGGACGCCGATGCCGGCCACCGCCGCCAGGGTCCCCAGGCCGATCATCCAGGCCAGCCCGTGCCATCGCCGCAGCACCGTGGACAGGGGCAGCGACAGGCATACCGACATGGGCTGGCCGGGAACGGGGCTGCCGACGCTGATGCGTCCGGAACCGTCGCGACAGGGCGGTTCGACGCGGCCGAGCAGGGTGTCGTCGAAGGGATAGGTGGCAAGCAGGGTGCCGTCGGAGCGTTGCAGGGCGATGCGGGCGCTGGGGGGCAATTCGAGGGCATGGTAGAGATGCGTGAAGTACCGCATTTCCACGGCGGCCATGAGGACGCCGGCGAAACCGCCGTCCGGGGTGGCCAGACGCCGGGAAAGGCTGATCATCCAGTTGTTGTTGACCCGGTTTCGCAGCGGCGCGGAAATGAACAGGGCATCCGTTGTGGCGTGTTTTTGGGCCTGGAAATAGTCCCGGTCGCCGACGCGGACAGGCGGGGTGGGGAAGACGCGCGAGTGGGCGCGCATCGTGCCGTCCGCACCGAACAGCAGCAGCGCCTGCCCCTGCAGCAGGCCGCGGAAGCGGTCGTGCAGCAGCCGGTGCAGGGCCGCGTCCGTTTGCGGCGAGGCAAGCCGTTCGGGTGTCAGGAGCGTTCGCGTATCCGTCAGGACGAAGTCGATTTCCTGAAAGGCCAAGCCGGTTTGGCCCGCCAGGACGAGGGACAGGCGGGCCAGGTCCTTGTGCGCTTCGCGCAGCTCGCCAAGGCGCAGGGCGTATAATCCGACGGCGCAGCCGAGGCTCAAGGCGAGGGACAGCAGGACCCCCGGCCATAGGATCGAGGCGCTGGATTTCGTCGTAGGGGCGTCCGGCTCTGCTGACCGCATGGTTCCTCGGCATCGCCCTGAAGACAGCGAGGACGCCCTCAGGCAGCACACAGGATAAAACGTTTGTTTTTGAAGGGCTCCCGGTCGCCAACACGGTCACGGAGTCCAGGTGCATCAAGTATGCACATGCCCGGCGACGACGGCGTTGTCAACGGCCCTGCCACTTCCCGCACCGGCGTCGCGGGAAGTGGCAGGGGGGCCGCTATCGCAGGCTCTTTTTCCCCCGCCAAAACGACAGGATCACCCCCAGGCACGAGAACACGGCAAAGGCGACCAGCCCCACCCGCATGCTGGCCAGAAAGGCCGGCAGCGTGTCGACGGTGACGATCGCGTCGCCCATGAGCAGCGAGAAAATGAGCGTCACGCTGGTCATGGACACGGCCATGCCGAAAGTGCGCATGGCCGCGATCATGCCCGAGGCCAACCCGAATTGGCGCTTTTGCACGCTGCCCATGATGGCCGTGGAGTTGGGGGTGATGAAGATGCCGAATCCCGCGCCGATGACTGCCAGCTCCGTGACGAGAAGCCACAGCGGCGTGTCCATGCCGATGGTCGCGGCCGTGGCGAAAAGGCCGGCGGAACTCACCAGCATGCCCACGGTGGCAAGCGTCGCCGCGGCGAAGCGCTCGGTCAGCCGGCCGGAGATGGGCGAGGCGATCACCTGGAGCACCGGCTGGGACAAAAGCACCAGTCCGGCCAGACGCGGCGGCAGGCCCTTGGCGTACTGCAGGTACAGGCTCATCATGAAGGTGATGCCGAAGGTGGCGGCGTAGTTGCCGAGGGCGGCCAGGCAGCTGAGCGTGAAAAAGCGGTTTCGGGTCAAAAGGTTGATGTCGAGCAGCGCGCTTTTGGTGCGCGCCTGCAGGCGCAAGAACACGGCCAGCCCCAAAACGCCGACCGCGATCATGGCCGGGCCGAGGGGAATTTCCTTGGCATGGGCCGCACCGAGCATGAGAAAGGCGACGCTGACGGCGTAGAAGATGCCGCCGCGCCAGTCCATGCGCTCGCCAAAGGCGTTTCGCGGCGCCTCCTTCATGCCGAAAAGGCACATGCCCGTGGCGGCCAGTCCGATGGGCACGGGCATGAGGAACACGTAGCGCCAGCCGAAGTGGCCGGTGACGTAGCCGCCGAGCACCGGGCCGAGCGACAGCCCGGCGTAGGTGCAGGCCGAGACGATGCCGATCTTGCGGCCGCGCAGTTCCGGCGGATAGGCCGCCGCCACCAGGGCCAGGGACCCGGACAGCACCATGCAGGCCCCGAGTCCCTGGAAAAAGCGCTGGAACATGATCATGTGCACGGATTCGGTGAATCCCAGGGAGCAGGTCAGGGCGGTGAAAAGGGCCAGGCCCGGCAGGAGCACCCGGCGCTGGCCGATGATGTCGCCCCAGCGCCCGAAGGCGAGCATGCCCATGGCCAGGGACACGACGTAGAGCTGTTCGATGAGCCCGAGCTGCATGGCCGTGGCGCCGAGTTCGCGGCCGAGGGAAGGCAGGGCCACGCCCACGGCCGTGAGCATGAAGGGGGCCATGAACTGGGCGATGCAGACAGTGACAAGGACCATGGCCGGGGAGCCGGCTTTCGGGGATGTCATGCGGGTATCCTTTGCAACGTGGTCGGGCGGGTTTTTCGAAGAAGGGCCTCGCCGGGAATTTCGACCGGTACGGACAAAAAAACAAGAGGCAACCAAAAAGATGCTAAGTACCCTGCGGGTATCCTTGGCTGCGGGCGTGAGAATCGGGGGAGTTCTGTGACAATTCGGCGCAGCTCTTGCCAGCCGTGTGGCGGCGGTATACGCTTTTGCCTCGCATTGTTGACGAGACTGGTTCGGGAGGGGTGCCGTGGAACGGATTATCGAGGCTGATCTGGAGAAGTTGAAGACAGATACGCTGACGATTTTCCATATGGCCCAGGCCGCCGTCGAAAAGGCCCTGCACGCGGTGTTCGACCGCGAATCGGCATCGGCCCGGACCGTCATCGACGGCGACGCGGCCATCGATGCCCGGGAATGCGCCCTGGACGCGGAAATCCTGCGCCTGCTCGCCTTGCACCAGCCCGTGGCCCGGGACCTGCGCTACATTGTCGCCAGCATGCGCATCGTCGGCGACGCGGAACGCATCGGCGACCAGGCGGTGGGCATTGCCAAGCGCAGCCTGCTTTTGGCCGGCCGCGACCCCATCGCGCCGCCCGGGCGGCTGGAGGAGCTGGCCGAGACCACGCGGGATTACCTGGCCCGCACGGCCGTGTGCTTCTCCGAGCTCGACATGGAAATCTCCCGCCGGCTGTGCGAGGAATCCGAGGAGGTCCTGGACCTCAACGTGGCCATCCTCAAGGAGATGACGGAGTACATGCGCGACGTGGCCCGGCCGGTGGAACGCGCCGTGCAGTTCTGCTTCATCGCCCATGGGCTCAAGCGCGTGTGCGACCAGTGCACCAACATCGCGGAATCGGTGGTTTTTATCCGCGAGGGCGCCTGCAGCCGCCATCGTTGCGATTAGCCTTTCTTCCCCTTGGTTTTTGCGGCGGTTTTGTCCTATTGTGAGGCGCCGTGGCGCATGCGCGCCCGAAGGAGCCGCCTCGTGGACATCCCCCCGGCCATCGCCATCCTGATCGTCGACGATCAGCAGCCCATGCGCAAGACCATCGCCTATATCCTGCGCCAGCTCGGCTTCAAGAACCTCAATTTCGCCGAGGACGGGGAAGGGGCTTGGGAGATCATCAACGACGATCCGGTGGACCTCGTGCTGCTCGACTGGAACATGCCGCGCATGTCCGGGCTCGAACTGCTCGAACGTATCCGCAGGAGCGAGCGCTACGCCAAACTGCCCGTGGTCATGATCACGGCCGAGGCCAACGAGGAGCACATCATCACGGCCATCGGCGCCGGCGTGACCAATTACGTGGTCAAGCCGTTTTCCCCGGACGTGCTGGCGCGCAAGATCCGGGAAGCCTGGGGTTCGCCCAAGGTCAGGCGACCGGAAGGCGCACCGTGACGCGCGTGCCCACGCCGTCGGTCTCCATGGCGATGTCGCCGCCGTGGGCCATGGCGATGCGTTTGGCCGAGTAGGTGCCGAGCCCGGTGCCCTTGGTCTTGCCGGCGGTGGCGTACTTGTCGAAAAAACAGCCGCGTATGCACTCGGGCACCGGGCCGGCGTTGGCGATGGCGATGTGGGCCATGTCCCCTTCGCGGCCGAGGTCCACGGAGACCGTGCCGCCCTTGGGCGAGGCCTCCACCGCGTTGGTGATGAGGTTGGCCAGCATGGAGAAGCATAAGAGCTCCTCCCCGCGCACCGTAAAGCCGCCTCCCGGCGGGACCGGCGCGCCGTCCACGGTCAGGAGCAGGGCCAGCTTGCGGATTTGGGCCGTGTCGACATGGAAACTGAAGTTTTTTTCGATGATGGGGACCAGATCCACATCCCGGGGCTCGAGCACGTACTGGTCCCGTTCCATCTTGTAGAGCGCCGTGGACAGGTTGACCATGGACAGGATCAGGTAGCCGGACTCCTCGATAAGGGCGAGCATGTCGCGCTGGTCGTCATCGAGGTTGTCGGCCATGCGCATGACCTGGGGCAGGCTGATGATGGCGGACAACGGCGATTTGAGGTCGTGGCGCATGATGCGTTCCACATCCTCCTTGAGACGGGCGTTTTCCAGGGTCACCCGCAGGAGTTCCTTTTCCGTGGCCGCCAGCCGGTAATGGTCCAGCGCCGCGTCCAGGGCGCGCGACAGGTTGGGGGTTGGGCAGGGTTTGGTCAGAAAGCGGAAGATATGGCTTTCGTTGACTGCGGCCATGGCCGTGGTCAGGTCGCCGTGGCCGGTCAGCATGATAAGGACGGCCTCCGGGGCGGCCTCATGGGCTTTTCGCAGGAAGGTCACCCCGTCCATGCCCGGCATGCGCAGGTCCGAGACGACCACGGCGAAGGGGCCGCTCTCGCCAAGGGTCCGCAGCCCCTCCATGGGGCCAAGGGCCGTGGCAACGTCGTAGGCGCGACAAAGCCCCCGCCGCACGCCGTCGAGCACGGCCTGGTCGTCGTCGACGAAGAGCACCTTGGCGCACTGGGGCATGGGATATCCTTGTCGTTTTTTTCCGTTATAGCCCAATCACACGGTGGGAACCAGCCCTATCCGAACACGAAGTAGCCGGCGCAGGCCCAAAGCGTTGCGGCCACGACACGGAAAAAGCGTCTTGCCGCGCGCGGCGAGGCCAGCGCCTTGGCCAGGAAGGCCCCGAACCGGGCATAGGCCAGCATGCCGCCGAAGGCGAGCAGGCAGATGGGCGCGGCCAGCAGCCGTGGCGCATGCCGAGGGTGAGCGCCTGCAACATGGCCGGGCCGGGTGTGAGCATGCTGGCGGTCAGGGCCGCAAGGTAGGCGGCGTAGTTTTGAAGGTGCATGGCGGCTTCCCGCGACGGGTTTGGCCGCCCGGCCGGGTCGCATTGCCGGCCGGGGACCGTTGGGCCGGTCCCGTCCGGAACCGGCCGCCCGTATCATTCGCGGTCAGCTGCGCCAGCGCTGCATGAATTCGGCGGCCGTGCCGCCGGTCTCGATGTGGGCGATCAGCGCCGAGCCGAAGACCACGGCGTCGATGCTGTCGCCGAAGGGGATGAGCTGTTCCGGGGATTTGATGCCGAACCCGAGGGCCACGGGCACGTCGAAAATGCGGCGCACCGAGGCGAGGTGCTCGGCGATTTCGGCCGGCAGCGTCTCGCGCATGCCCGTGGTGCCAAGCACCGACACGAAGTAGACGAATCCCCTGGCATGGGCCGCGTAGGCGGCGAGGCGCTCCTCGGAGGTGTTGAGCCCGACCAGCGGGATCAGGTCCAGGTCGTGTTTCCCCAGGGTCTCGGCCATGGGGCCGGCTTCCTCCAGGGGCAGGTCCGGGACGATGAAGCCCGACACGCCGGCCGCCGCCGCGTCCTCGGCAAGATTCTCCAGACCGTACTGGAGAAAAGGATTGTAGTAGCCCATGAGCACGAGGCCGGCCTTGTAGCGGCCCTTGCGGCGCTCGAGTTCGTGGAGGATCCAGGACAGGCAGGTGCCGTTTAAGAGGCAATCGAGGGA
This sequence comes from Solidesulfovibrio sp. C21, assembly GCF_047785625.1. Classification (NCBI taxonomy): domain Bacteria; kingdom Pseudomonadati; phylum Thermodesulfobacteriota; class Desulfovibrionia; order Desulfovibrionales; family Desulfovibrionaceae; genus Solidesulfovibrio; species Solidesulfovibrio sp. C21. Next base: position 1,542 of record NZ_JBLODY010000011.1, on the reverse strand, counting down.
GGCCTGCTCCACCACCGGGCCGTCGGCCACGGGATCGGAAAAGGGCACGCCGATCTCGATGATGTCCGCGCCGCCGGCATCCAGCGCGTCGAGTTCGTCGAAAAACCGTTCCTTGTCCGGGAATCCGCCGGGCAGAAACGGAATGAGCGCCTTGCGTCCGGCCGCCAGCGCCTCCATGATGCGAGTGGTAAGGATGGACTGGCTCATGCGCGGCCTCCCGCCTTTTTTTCGTAGGCTTCAATGATGCCGAGGTCCTTGTCGCCCCGGCCGGACAGGCACACCACCACCTGCGACCCTTTCGGGATCTCGGCGGCATGGGTCAGCACCCAGCCCACGGCATGGGAGCTTTCGAGCGCCGGGATGATGCCCTCCCGGTGGCACAGGACCTCGAAGGCCTTGAGCGCCTCGGTATCCACGGCCATGCCGTAGTGCACCCGGCCGGTGGCGGCCAGATGGGCATGCTCGGGGCCGACGCCGGGATAGTCCAGGCCGGCGGAAACGGAATGGGAAGGCAGGATCTGTCCTTCCCTGGTTTGCAGGAGCATGGAGTGCATGCCGTGGAGTACCCCCGGCGTGCCGAGGTTTATGGGCGCGGAGTTGTAGCAGCCCGGTTCGCCCGTGCCGGCGGCTTCCACGCCGATGAGCTTGACCGACGCGTCCGGTTCGAAGTGGTGGAACATGCCGATGGCGTTGGAGCCGCCGCCCACGCAGGCGACCACGTAGTCCGGCAGACGGCCCATCTTCTCCAGGCACTGGGCCCGGGCTTCCTTGGAAATGATGGCCTGGAAGTCGCGCACCAGCGTGGGGAAGGGATGGGGCCCGGCCGCCGTGCCGAAGCAGTAGTGCGTGGTGCGCTGCTCGGCGATCCAGTAGCGCAGCGCCGCGTTGATGGCGTCCTTGAGCGTCTTGGTGCCGGATTCGATGGGCACGACCTCCGCGCCAAGGAGTTTCATCCGTTTGACGTTGTGGGACTGGCGGGAAACGTCCTCGGCTCCCATATAGACGATGCAGCCAAGGCCGAGCATGGCGGCGGCCGTGGCCGTGGCCACGCCGTGCTGGCCGGCCCCGGTCTCCGCCAAGAGCACCGGCTTGCCCATGTATTTCGTCAGCAGCCCCTGGCCCATGGTGTTGTTGATCTTGTGCGCGCCGGTATGGTTCAGATCTTCCCTTTTGAGCCACAGATCGAACCCCAGCTCCCTGGACAGGTTGGGGCAGCGGTACAAGGGCGAGGGCCGGCCCACATAATCGGCCAGCAGCGCGTTTAGTTCCTTCTGGAACTTCTCGCTCGGCACGATGGTCTTCATGGCCTCTTCCAGCTCCAGAAGCGGCGGCATGAGCAGTTCGGGGACAAATTGTCCCCCGAAGTCTCCAAAGTACGCTTTACGCATTGTTATGCCTCCGGCGGCCAGGGGGAAACTTTTTGAAAAAAGTTTCCCCCTGGACCCCCTTCAAAAACTTTTAACGGACTCCGCGTGGTGCGCGTGGTTCCTCACGTTCTCCCTTGTTGCCGGTCGCTGTTTTCCCTGGCGGAATCCGCCAGGG